>NZ_JAGWCV010000015.1:0-70406 GCF_020657735.1 Clostridioides sp. ZZV15-6383
CTTGAATGTCTGTAGTTGTTTTAACATCTTATTCTTCAATAAGTTTTTTTAATATTTCGTTTTTGTTAAACATAAAAAGTGTGCACCTTCCTTTGTATAGTGATATTTAATATTTTAATTATCACCATTTTTTAGAAGAATACACACTTTATTTTAAAGACCCCACTCTTTGTATTAAATCAAATATATTTTCATCATTTCAACAATTAAGAAGAGGCTTCTCTCTATTTTGAAACAACTCCCTTTTTAATACACTATTTATTTTTATATATAACCATATTTTAAACAACTAAAAAACAACTAATATCTTAATAAATATCTCCATACATATCCTCATAACACATATCACCATAATTACAAGCAGGTAAAGAACTCTCCTCACTTAAATACGACTCAAATTCACATCCAAATAGAATTGTTGGTTCTATATATATTTCCATAGCTGTATATCTCCATCTTCTTACTTTTGCCTCTATAACCTTGTAAAAATCTTCTAAACTATACCCTTCTTTTAATCTTTTATCTATAAGTTCCTTAGTTATACTTAAATCAGCTTTAAAATTTTTTCCAGATTCATTATTTAATTTTCTTATAATAATTTCATGTATACTTTCTGGACTTTCATAAGTCGAATCTTTAGTCAAATCTTCATCCGAATTTTCAAAGGTATTTTTATTTAAATTCTTTTTATTTAAATTATTTTTTAATAATTCTTTTTTCTTTGTCTCATTTTCTGTTTCATACCCAGTATGAATTATTGAATCATAATCTTTGTCTATACTCTCTTCATTTATACGGCTGTATGTGTTGGTATTATTGCTCTTGAACAACTCATCTCTATGTTTATATTTCATTGTTTTTTGGTTATTGTTAATAGTTCCATTAATGTATTTCTCTATATTTTTAAAAATATCACTATTCTTCGTTACAATATCTGCATTACTATTTTCAGAACAAACATAACTGTATACAGAACAACAATTTCCCTTTACTCCTCTCCTTATTAATCTCAATATACCTAAATCTATAAATTCATTTACAAGTCTACTTATTGTAGATATAGATACATCAAGGTCAGATGCAGCTTTCCTTACCGTCATCATAAATTGTCCTCTTGGCAGAGTTCCTTTTAATCTTTGTATATTTTCTTTTCTCATTACATAGTGATTAAATCTTATTCTATTTACATCACTTCGTTCATTAAAATACAATACTGCTGAATTTAATTGATAAAAACCATTACTCATATTCCCACTCCTCAAATTTAATTTGTAAAGTTTTTAGATTTCTAAATAACTTATTAAATGATTATTTTTATTAAAAAGTATTCTTTTATATTTTCATTTTAAAGTTTTGAGTGTAATAAGTTAATAGTTCAGATTTAACTTTTTTATTTAAACAATAAATTTAATATTATTTTTAATATAAAAATTTTATTAAATTTAGTATGTAATTTTTTAATCTTATTTTATCTTCTCTATACTCTTGTGCTAAGTAATAAATTTGATAGTATTTTTCTAGCTTATGTTTTAACTGGTTTATATTGTAATTTATTTAATTACAGCTTATTTGCATAATAATTCGTCCATATCATAAGTTGGAGCTGTCGCATGAGCAAACTAAATTTGTTCTGTAAAAACTCTTTTTTACTTATCTTAATTAGGTATATTTTTAATTGCTCTGATGGTTGCAATATATCAAAACGATGATTCATACTTTAAATTACTTGCTCTAGATAATTTAGAATTACTTAACCATTATAATTTAACATTTATTTTTAAGTGCATTGATAAGTTGAATAAATACTTTGACAATATAATACTAATAGGAGTTTTAAATCATTTTAATTATGTATAGTATGTTGAGATTAAAAATGGGATACCTCTATTTTGAGATATCCCATTTTTAGTTCGTAATATTAAAAGCGACTATTTTTTTTAAGTTCTAAAAGTATAGGTGTCATGTTAAGTACAATAGATATAATAGTTAAAACCCATAATGCATTTTTCATAGTAGGTACTACATCTGCTAAAGCAGCCCAGTCATTCGCTTGTACCCATTCAGATAAAATGGAGTATTCTGAACAAATTGTCAACGAAGTAAATGATAATCCTATTGCCATTGCAAGTTTATAATTTTTTCCTACTTTATACATATAAAGATTTAAAAAAGTAGCTATTATTGCTATACCCCCAAATATTATCCACATATTTTCTCACCTTTTTCTATTTCTAATTATATAACAATTGTGTATTAAGCTATCTATAATTATAGCATTTTATTTAAAAAATTATAACTGCTTATATATATAAAATGTTATATTTTGAACCATTATAAAAAATAAAGTTATACAAATATTTATAACCATAATCTGAATAACTTACACTCATCCTATATAAAAACTTTATAAATATTTCAATATTTCCATACTAATACTAAAAATAAAATCATCTCTAAGAATATACTTAAAATAGATATCTTTATAACTCTTTTATATTTAATAACTTTTCTTTTGTCCAAATCAGTAAAATTATAATAATAACTGATACAGCAAATATCACTGATGTAAACCACATAGTTATTGTTATGTAATCTGTAAAAAAGTAACTCCATACTATAAACATAAATAAAAAACTAAATTAAATTTTCTAAATAAAATTCTTTCATAATTTTTCTTCATATAATCCTCACAAAACTGACCAATTTATTTTTAATAACAGCTTAATTTTACCATAAATATCATAGCTTTTATAATTATTTAATTAAACTTTTTGTATAACAATAGAATGCCAGTATTTAGATACAGTTCATATTTGCATATATTATAATTTTCAAAAGTTGTCTAGGGGTTACTCCATTTCCTCTAATTCGGGAATAAGCCTTATATAACTTTTCTAAATTCATCTCCTCAATAATTTGACTTAATAACCTTACAGAATCATCTTTTGGAATCATATAATCAATATTTAGTGGTAATTTAAATTGATAATTATCACTATAAATAGTATAATCAATTTGTATAGTATCTTGTTTTAACATACAATTATTATACAAGAATCCTAGGTTCTTTTGAATTTGGGATTTATTTTTTTGTATAAAAAAGGGCGTAGCACTATTTTTTAGTGCGACAGCCCCAATTAAAAATAAATCACTATGGTATACTAATTATTATGAAGATTATACTTATATGCAAAGATAAATATAAAACATCTTATATCTTTTATTAATTATAAAAAATTGAACGCTATCTTATTTATCATAAATTACAAAAACATAAAATTTTATTACTATAAATTAATTAATACACATTTTACACAATAAGGAGGGCTATATATGACAAACGCTAAAAGTAAAAAAGAATATCTAAATCGTATTTGCAAAGTACAAGACTATATAGAAGAACATTTACATGAACCTCTTTCCCTTGATGAACTTTCTAATATAGCAGGTTTTTCAAAGTTTCATTTTCATAGAATTTTCAAAGCAATAGAAAAAGAAACATTGTCACAGTACGTAAATAGACTAAAACTAGAGAACGCAACTGCTTTTCTTATTCATCGAACTGACATGACCATTACTGATATTGCACATTACTTTGGTTTTACTGACTCAGCAGTTTTTTCTAGAGCATTCAAAAATTACTATAAAATAAGCCCTATAAAATATAGAAATAATTATAGCAAGAATTGCAAAGAACCATATAAAATTTCTCAGTACAATAGAAGCATATCAAAACCTAAATGTAAGAATACTAGAGAGGTTAAAGGTGAAATTGAAATTCTAGAACTTGATAATATGAATACTATTTACACTAGATATACTGGTTCATATGGTAATCTAACTAGTACTTTCCCAAAACTTTTAGAGAGGTTATTCACATATGCCAGTGAGCAGAATCTAATTGGACTTGAAAACACAAAAATACTAGCCATTTATCATGATAATCCACAGTTTACACAGGAGCATCACTTAAGGACTAGTATTTGTATGACCATTCCAGATGACATTGTTGTTAAAGAAAATAACAACCTTGGCAATATGATAATACCTTCTGGAAAATATCTTGTGGGACATTTTGATATTTCAAAATCTGAATATAGTGATGCGTGGGATTTTATGTATAATGAATGGCTATCAAATGGTAATTATAAGCTACGTGCATCCTTCCCTTTTGAAGTATATCTTAACAACCCACACAATCACCCTCAAAGTAGACACTTGGTCGATATATATTTACCTATAGAACCTTTTTAATAACCTCATCTAAACTTTCTTGTATTAAGGATTAATATATCCTTATTTTACGGTTTGATAAAATTGATAAAATGAGGTGAACCAATGAAAGAAATAAAAATTAATGGAGCAAAGATACACAATCTGAAAAATATAGATGTTTCTATTCCCAAAGATAAACTGGTTGTTGCAACAGGTGTCAGTGGCTCAGGTAAATCTAGCCTTATGTTTGACATTGTATTTGAGGAAGGACGTAAACAATATCTGCAATCTTTAGGCATACTTGCAGGTATTGATAGTGAGGATAAATTCGATAATATTCAAGGTTTAGCTCCCACTATAGCTGTTCAACAAAATATTATTCGCCAGAGCAATCCTCGTTCAACAGTAGGCACAAGAACCAATATTCTCAACATGCTTACACTATTGTATTCAGTAGAAGGTCAAATAATATGTACAATGTGTAATACCCCTATAGGCAATAATCTAATTTGCAATAATTGTGGGCATGAAGGAGAACGATTGAGACCAAGCTATTTCTCATACAACTCTTCAGATGGAATGTGTATGAAATGTTCTGGACATGGAGCATATTTTGAGATTAATATTGAAAAGTTAGTCCTTGATAAGCACGATACCCTAAAACAAGTCTTAGATAGAGCAAAAATTACACCAGGATATTTGAGAGTGTTCTCTAAAAAATTCAACGATTATTTAGATATACAGTTCTTACAATTACCTGAAGAAGTAAGAAATGAAGTACTCTATGGTCATTATGAAAATGGTAAAAAAAGTTCTTCTTTATCAAAGGTATTTCACAATCGCTACAAAAGGGGTGAAGATTTAAATGGAGTTTATACTATGACTGCCTGTTCTGATTGCAATGGTTTTAAAATTGGTGAAGAAGCACGTGGAGTACTTTTAAACGGAAAACATATTGGAGAACTTGGAAAAATGACGATTTTAGAAATTGATAATTTCCTTAAAATCTTACTAGGCCAAGGCAACTTAAACACATTTGGTACAAATCTTGTAAATGATATTTTGTCGAAAACTCGACATTTAATAGAATCACGATTAGGTCATCTATCCTTATACCGAGAAATGTCAACTTTGAGTGGTGGGGAAATGCAAAGACTATTTTTAAATTCACATCTCGATTCAGAGATGGATTCATTAATTTATGTGCTTGATGAACCAACTGCTGGATTGCATGAATCAGAAAAAATAGACATCTTAAAATCAATAAAGAAACTTAAAGACTTAGGCAATACGGTCATAGTGGTTGAACATGATAAAAATACAATTGAGATGGCAGAGCATATTATTGATATTGGTCCAAAGGCTGGTGTTGAAGGTGGTCAATTAGTATATCAAGGAGATTTAGAAGGTCTACTTCAATCCGACAAATCACTCACTGGACAATATCTATCTGGAAAATATTCAATGCCTAATAGAACAACCTCTAAAAACATTACACATATTGATAAAATACCTTGTATGACTATTCAAAATGCAAATACAAATAACCTTAAAAATGTAACAGTATCATTACCTTTGGGTGCTATGGTTGGAATATCTGGCAAATCAGGTAGTGGCAAGAGTTCACTTATATCAGACACATTACTTCCTCTTCTTAGAAGTCAATTTAATAACCACACTAGCAATAATCAAACAAATTCTACAGAAAGTGAAATAGGTGATGAAGACGATTATGCAGTTGTTGAGACTATTGCAGATAGATTGATTGGTACTAAACATATTTCTGGATATTCAGAGATATCTCAATCTCCTATTGGCAAAAACATGAACTCAACTCCTGCTTCTTATATTGGTATATGGGATAAGATACGTACACTATTTGCAAGTCAGCCAGAATCATTAGAACGAGGATTTACAGCTGGTCATTTTTCATTTAACTCCAAAGGTGCTTGTCCTAAATGTAGTGGTAGTGGATATGAAAAGGTCTGGTTAGGAAATAATCTAAGTATAGACCATATATGTAGTGAATGTCAGGGAAAAAGATTTAATGATGAGTCTTTATCTATTAAATACAAAAATAAGAATATCCATGATATTTTAAATATGAGTGTCTCTGAAGCCGTAAATTTCTTCAAAGATATTCCAAATATTGTTTCACACTTAAATGTATTAGAACAAATAGGCATGGGATATATAAAATTAGGTCAACCTACACCGACTTTAAGTGGTGGTGAATCTCAAAGAATCAAGCTTGCAAAAGAAATTGGTAAAAAACGAAATGGTAATATCCTTTATGTATTGGATGAGCCAACTACTGGTCTAAGTCTATACGATACTGCTAAGCTAATTCAACTATTAGATGAATTAGTAGCAAATGGAAATTCTGTAATTGTTGTTGAACATGATATAGATGTGTTAAATGTTTGTGACTGGATTGTTGAACTTGGTCCAGAAGGTGGTGACAAAGGAGGCTATATAATTGCAGAAGGCTCTCCCAAAGCTCTAAAAGAAAATCCAAAATCTATAACAGGAAGGTATTTGTAATGAGTAAAAACAACTGCTTAGATTTAATTTTTGAAAAAGTAGACCCTTTAAGTGTTGGCATGAGTTCAGAAAAGCTTTCACAACTTGAACCTTTAATAATCTCACAATATAGCAATATAAATGGAATAATTATTGCAAGAAAAGGAAAAGTTGTCTTTGAAAAGTACTATAATGGATATAATGCTGATGATACTTTTCATGTTGCATCGGTTACAAAAAGTATTGTATCAGCCTTAATAGGCATTGCAATAGACAAAGGATACATAAAAGATGTTGACCAAAAGGTTGTTGATTTTTTCCCTGAATATACTTGTAGTCCTTCTGAAATATGTAAAAAAGCAGTAACTATACGTCACCTACTTACAATGACTGCACCATACCCTTTTAAAAATATGACTGAGTCTTTAGAAAGACTTTGCAAACAAAAAGATTGGATAAAATATACCTTGAATCAACTTGGTCAAAAAGGTGAAATTGGTACTTTCAAATATTCTTCAGCTGGAACGCATCTACTTTCAGCTATTATAACAAAAACTACTGGAAAATCTGCTCGTGAATTTGCTAATGAATACTTATTTAAACCTATTGGTATGAAAATTATACCAGATTATGATATGAAAGATTTTGGTTTTGAAGATTTCTTTGGAAAAAATCTTAAGGGTTGGGCAAAAGATAGACAGGGCAATTCTACAGGTGGCTGGGGACTTACATTGAGTGCTAGAGATATGTTGCGATTTGGTTTTCTGTATTTAAATGATGGTATTTGGAATAATAAACGTATTATATCTAAATCGTGGATTGAAGAATCAGTTAAAATGAATAGTAATGAATACGGTTATCTGTGGTGGCTATGTAAAAAAGATGGCGTTTTGTGGTATTCAGCAATGGGAGCTGGAGGAAATGCTATTTGTTGTATCCCACAATACGACTTAGTGATAGCCATACCATCTAAGATAGTGTTTAAACCTCGTGATAGATGGGAGCTTATTGAAAAACACATAATTACTTCTATAATAGACTAATTACTCTTAGATAGCCAAACCCTCCACTATAACACCAGACTTTTGTTTGGTGTTATTATGACTGGTACTATATATCTAAAAGGAGTTGAATACTAATGGACACTTACACGACATCAGAGGTAGCAAATTTAATTGGTGTACATCCTAATACAGTACGTTTATATGAAGAACTCAACTTAATACCTAAACCTAAGCGTAATACCAATGGTTATCGTATCTTTAATGATTTTCATATAGAACAATTTAGATTTGCTCGTACAGCCATGAAAATTGAAGTGATACAAAGAGGATTAAGAAAAGATGCTCTTGAGATTGTCAGAACATCAGCAAATAGAGAGTTTGACAAGGCTATTTGTCTTGTAAATCAATACTTACAACAATTAGAAATAGAAAAATCTAATGCCGAGGAAGCACTTACTATTGTTACACAGATTTTAAATGGAAATACTCCAGAAACAGATAAACTCTTTTTAACTAGAAAAGAAACTGCACAACACTTAAATGTTACAATAGATACTTTGAGAAATTGGGAAATGAATGGTTTGTTAAAAGTAAAAAGAAAACAAAACGGTTATCGTGTATATACTGACGAAGATATAAAACGACTTAAAATCATAAGCGCACTTCGTTGTGCAAACTATTCTCTTTCAGCTATTTTACGAATGCTAAATGCTTTATCTTCTAATCCGAATACTAATATTAAAACTGTCCTTGACACTCCAAAAGACGATGACGAAATTATCTCAGTATGTGACAAACTGATAACTTCATTGAAAGAAGCTGAACATAACGCAAAAACCATGAAATCTCATCTTCAAATTATGAAAAAACAATTTTCCTAGCCCTCCACTCTAACTCCAGACTTTGATTTGTGTGCTATCCTTAAGAGCAAGAAAAATTCAACACACAAATCAAAGGAGGAATAGGATGGAAAACAAAAATACTCATTCTACATGGAAGAAAAAAGTCATTATTTTTTTAGCAAGCCAATATATTTCCTTATTTGGCTCATCACTTGTACAGATGGCAATGATATGGTACGTCACACTTCAAACATCATCAGGTATATGGGTAACAGTTTTAACTGTATGTTCCTTTATACCTCAAATGATAATTTCTTTTTTTGCTGGTGTATGGGCAGACTATTACAATCGAAAGTTACTCATCATTGTATCAGATGCAATAATTGCTATGTCTACATTAGCTCTAATTCTATTTATGATGTCATCAAATGGAACAACAAGTGAATTAATAGCCATATCAGTAATATCTGTTATACGTTCACTAGGAAGTGGTGTACAAACACCTGCTGTAAATGCAATGATTCCTCAACTTGTCCCAGAAGAACATTTAATGCGTTTTAATGGTATAAATGGTAGCTTACAGTCTATAGTACAGTTTATAGTTCCTATTGTGGCTGCGGCAATCCTTGGCTTTGGTAATAAAATAAATCAAGTTCTTTTAATCGATGTATTTACTGCAATTATTGCTATTGTATTGTTGATATTTATCAAAATTCCTAAACACGATATACCAAAACAAACTGAAAAAGTCTCATTTTTTGCGGATATGGTATCAGGAATAAAGTACTGTTTTTTAGATAAATTCATTAGAAAAGTGCTTTTTACTTATGGAGCATTCATGCTTCTTTGTGTTCCATCAGGATTTCTCATAGGACTTTTGATTGAACGAACATTTGGCAAGGGCTATATATATCTGTCTATTATTGAAATGATTGGATTTTTAGGTATGGTTTTAGGTGGATTGATTATAGGGGTCTTTGGTGGCTTTAAAAATAGAAATAAGACCTTTTTTCTAGCGATATTATCTTATGCCATTTTTTCAATTATTCTAGGTCTTGTAACACAGGCTTGGCAATTTTTTATATTTATGTTTTTTACCAATTTTTCAATTCCAATTATTCAAGCATCAGCTATGACTATGTTACAAGAGTATGTAGAACCACAAATGCAAGGTCGAGTTCTTAGCTTACCTATTATCATATATACTGGTTTTATACCTCTTGGTATGGTGATTTTTGGTCCAATGGCAGATGTAATATCTATTAATAATTTAATAATCGTAGCAGGTATTATACTCTTATTCTTTGCTTTGGCTATCCCCTACTCAAAACAGTTTTACAAGCAAGGAATATTTAAATCAAATGAATCTGAATGATATACTTAAACAGTTTAACTTGATTTATCTGATTAAAAATAATGGTGTCTCAAAATGAGCTTTTTAGTTCATGAAGAACTCTTTTTTGTATGAAATCAAATATATTTTTATCATTTCAACAATGAAAAATAGGTTTATCTCGATTTTGAGACACCCATCTATTAACAAATAATTTTTGATAATATCTTTATTGACTTTATCTAATAATACCTCCATTTATATCATCAATTAAATTTATGATACAAATGGAGGAAAATAAAGCTTTTTGTATAGTTTAAGTACCTATTAAATTTTCCACTAAGTGGCTCTAATTATACTGAACTTCTTACTAAATTACATTGAATAATTATAAAATAGAATTAACTATTACACTACACAAATTACACTATACAAAGTATATTAAATCATATATTAAATTACACCAATTATCATTATATTAAGTTATCTACTAAAAGATAGCTTTCTTTTTTTATCTAAAATCATATACAGCATAAACCATGCTACACAATGTATGACTAAAATTAAAATATCCTTTACAATAATGGCATTACCATTAATAATTTCCATAATACCATTAAATGTAGCAACTGATGGCATTATATAACATAAATTCCCTATACCACTCATATCAACCCCTAGAAGATATATCAATAAAGGAGCACCTATAAATAAAATCATTACTATTTTAATATAAACAATTCCTACCATAAGACCTTCTGATAACTTCCCAATAAATAGACCTATCAGTGATGAAATAAATGCTGAAAATACAACAAGTAACAACATCATTATCGTATCTAATATTGAAATATCCAAACATATAAATACAGTTATCATTGAAGATAAACACCCACATAAAAGACCCAAAAATACTTTCTGTATAATATACTTGCTTCTACTCTGTGGTAAAACTTCATTTATAAACGATATTCCATCTTCTTTTTCAGATATAATATTCATTGCATTAAAGGTACATCCCATAAACATAGCAGTAATTAAAATCATAGCAATAAAAACATTTTGAAACTCTTTTAAAACACTATCTTTAGGCAATATTGTAACCTCAACATCTTTTAAATCTCCCTTTAGTATAAAAATCTCTGGCAATGTCTTTGCGACATTTTTTATAGCATTAATTTCATTTCCATAAAGCATAGTTTTTATCCCTTTACCATCTCTAACAACTCCAATCATATCTGTTTTAATATCTTTAACTTCACTTATTAAATCATTTTCTGTTTGATATATACTTACTGTTCCATAACTCTTTAACCACTGCTCCGTTTGTAGAGGAAGTGTATCTTTTACTATACCAAAACGTAACTCTCCTAATGAAGATATATCAATACTTCCCATAAAATTTATTAAAATTGCCATAACAACTGGTAAAAAGAAGGAAATTATACACATTTTATCTTTTCTTATACTCTTCAACTGGTAACGTAATCCTATCAACACTACCCCTCCTTAACCAACTCTTTGTTAAAAATATTTTTTACAAGTAAAAATAGAACTATTATTGTCAAAGAACACACTACAAAATAGATTAATTCATTTGAAAAATTCATGAAAAACGCATTTTTAATCTGACTATAAACATGATAGAAAGGATGATATTTAATCCAACCTATTTCAAAAGATGTATTTGCAGATAGAAATATAGGTGTAGTTATGAATACAGCAACCACAAGATATATAAGAGAAAATTGCTTAAAATCTCTCAATAACATTGAACATCCAAGTCCAATCAAAGACATAATAATTGATAAAATGCTAGCTTGAACTAATACTTGAGGAAGTATTTTTATTCCTTCAGAAAATCCAACATTAAGTATTACTAAAAATACTGTAAAACATAGGTCACATATCAAAAAAGCAAATATTTTTGATAATATAAAAAGACTTCTTTTTACAGGTAAAATACCAGTAATACGCATTACACCCATCTGTTTTTCTTTAAATAATAAAGAGGCAATTCCTAGAAATCCAATAGCTACAATTTCAAAGAATAAAATCTCACAAGTCATTTCTTTTCTTTGTTTTATCTCAGATGTGTCTTTATCATTTATTTGAATTATTGCATTTTTGTCCGATATTTTAGTATTATTATCTTTTTCTGATGATAATAATGACAACGCATAATCAGTTCTATAATTATCAACTCTTTTAATACTTTCATGTAAAATTACTTTTGGCTTACTAGCACTCATATCAATACAAACTGCATTTGTATCTTCATCAAGTTTTGCTTTTAATTCATCTATAGAAGAAACTTGATGAATTAATGGAGATGCACTCATGCTTATATTCTCTGGATTATACAGATATACATTATTATGATAACTATCTTCATCCATAAACTTTACATAACCAAAGTTAATATAACATGAATAAAGTATGAGAGAGCCAAGTGTTAGTACAAAAAATTTACCATAAATCATCATCCAAAAATCTTTTTTTACTAAGGTAAAAAATTTAGAATACATTACACTAACATCCTTCCTGTATATTTAATAAAAACTTCTTCTAGTGTAGGCTCTTTTGAATGTACACTTAAGATTTCATCGTATTTAAAAGTTATTCCAGATTCTAACTCTTGTATATCTACAATTTTAATATCTCGATTTCCATTATATATAAATTCTACTTCAACTTTATTATTGCTATTTTTCATTTTTAAATTTTTAGGCTTATCTATTGCCATAATCTTACCATCTGCAATAAAAGCCACATTATTACACATTAAATCTGCATCTAGCATATTATGAGTAGTCAAAAATATAGTTGTTCCTTTTTTTCGTTCTTCTTCAATAATCTTACGAAATAGCACAGCTCCAGATGGGTCAAGTCCACTAGTAGGCTCATCTAAAAACAACAATTTAGGATTACTTACCAATGCTCTTGCCATGCTAATACGTTGCTTCATACCTTTTGAATAAGACAATACAGGCTTATTTATAAACTCCTTCTTAAACTCTAACAAATCTAAGAGTTCATATATATCTCTCCTTTGATTTTTAGGATAAAAAGATGAAAAATATTCTAGATTATCAATTGCACTTAAGTTCGCATATAAATAAGGAAATTCAAATAAAACACCAATCTTTTGGTATAAGGACTCTGTGTATGCTTCAACCTCTTTACCAAAAAGGGATACGTGACCATTGTACCCTTTTAAAACACCATTTAATATTTTTTGTGTTGTGGATTTTCCTGAACCATTAGGTCCAAGAAATCCAAATATTTCTCCTTCTTTTACTTCAAAATTAAGTCCATGTAATATCTGTTTATCTTTTCCATAAGAAAATTTCAACTCTTCGACTTTTATCATCTATCATAGCCTCCTTTATCATTTTTTTCTTTTTGTCGTCTATCCCACCACTTTATAAATTTAATTTTAAATGGAATAGAAACCAAGACTATCAACACAATAGCCAACCATGTATACCATTTCATAAGTACTCCCCCTTCCAAGCTTATTTAATTACTCTTCTATTTTTTAATTTATTTTATTTCTATTTGGTGAAATCAAAGTGTGTCTCTGGTGAAATTTAAGTGAAATAATAAAAAGCCCTGTTTTCACCAAGAAAACAAGACTTCTTCATTAAGCTTTTTTATATTTTATTTTTTTGAGATACCCTTGCAAACAAAGACAAGCATTTTACATCAAATCTTTATATATTTATAAATTAATATTAAGTTGTTCATCAATTGGAATCATAAAATAAAACTCTACCCCTTTATCACGATTCCTAACTCCATATTCTAGCCCTTGCATTGTAAGTATTTGTGAAACAATTGCAAGCCCTAATCCTGAACCTCCTGTACGCTGAGATTGAGCACTGCGATAAAACTTAGACCAAATTTTTGAAATCTCATCTGGCTCTATAATCCTACCCTCATTATAAATTTTAAATAAAAGTAAGCCATTTTCACATGTAATAGATAAATCTAAATTTCCATTACATATAACATGTTTCTTTGCATTAATAATTAGATTTTTTACTACTTGTTCCATTCTCATTTTATCTGCTATTACAAAAACTTCATGTTCTGGCAAATCATATGTAAAATAAAAATTGACATCTGGTATATCGATTAAAAGTCGTCCTGCCACAGTTTCAACAAACTCTATAAAATCAAAACATTCTGGGTTAAGTTTAGAAACTCCTGCTTCTAATGCAGATAAGTCTAATAATGATACAATCATATTATTCATTCTATCAGTTTCTTCTATAATAACATCCATATAATTTTTCTTTTTTTCTTCGTCAACTTCATCCATAAGCCCTTCTGTATATGCACGTATAATACCAAGCGGAGTCTTCATTTCATGTGAAATTGTATCTACCAATTCCTTTCTTTGTTCCAATAGCATCCTTTCCTTATTTACCTCTTGTTCAAGTTGGATATTTGCACTCTCTAGGTCTGATAATGCCTGCTGTAGATTTGTAGACATTGTATTCAAACTCCTAGAAAGTTCTCCAAATTCATCATTAGTATTTACAGTACATGGATTAGAAAAATCAAGTTGAGACATACTCTTTGCAGATTTATTTATAGAGGTAATTGGTTCTGAAATAAATTTTCCCAATAAAAAATCAATACTCATGATAAAGATAACTAATATTATAAACCAAAGCCAAAATTCAAATTTATTGTCTATAGAAAATTCTTCAACAAGCAAATAAAATAATATAATTAATGCTCCTGATAATTTAGAAAGGAAAAATACTTTTTTCCTAACTGAATGTAGTCCAAAGTTTTGTTTAATCCAATTTGAAATATCTATATTACTTAATTTTTCTGTAAGCTTTCTTAAACTACTCATTCCTTAACCTCAAACTTATATCCTGAACGAATTAATGTAACTATATGATGTCCTTCACTCCCAAGTTTTTTGCGTAAAGTTTTTATATGTGTATCTACAGTTCGTGTGTTTCCTTCAAATTCATATCCCCATACACAATTTAAAAGTTTCTCCCTAGAAAAAACTTGATTAGGATTTTCCATAAACAAACGTAATAATTCAAATTCTTTATATGTTAAATCAATCAATTTATCCTCTATATATACTTGCCTTGATGATAGCATAATAAAAATCTTTCCTAAATTTAATGAATTTTTTGGAATATCAGTAGTATATCTACGTAATAAGGCATTAACTTTTGCTAAAAGTACTTTTGTGCTAAACGGCTTTGTTATATAATCATCTGCACCATATTCATAACCCTTTAATTTATCCTCCTCTTCACCTTTAGCTGTCAATATAATAATAGGTATATTAGTCATTTCACGTGAAACTCTACATACTGATAATCCATCTAAATATGGCATCATAATATCCAATATCATTAAATCTATATCGTTGTTTTTTAATACTGCAAGTGCCTCAACCCCATCATCAGCAGTTATGCAAGTATATCCTCCTTTTTGCATATATTCTACAATAATACCTTGCATTCTTTTTTCATCTTCTACAACCAGTATTTTAGCCATTTCTATTTATCACCTCTTTTTTGTATACTTTATTTTAGTTTATATTAATTTATTTATTTTTCAACTATTTTTTCCATAGTATTTTTTATACTATTATTAATGGCATTGATATCATGGATAAAAATAGCCTGCTAACTTTATCTCATGTTAGCAGGCCAAAATATTTTTAGAATAATAATTAGACTACTTTATCACTGTTCTATTTTTTCGATTAAAATATATTCTAAAACAAATATCTTCAATTAATGAATAAATTGCACTTGTTATAAAGTACAGACCTATGGCTACTGGAGTTCTAACAGTCAATATAAGACTTGTTATAGTAGTTACCATAGCCATTTGTTTGTTAAACTTTACTTGAGAATTTATCTTGAAATATGGTATATAATTCACTAAATTTGAAGCTAACATAATTAATGTATATATACAAGGTAATATAAATAAATTATCAAATGTACCTAAATTAGCAATCCATGGAATTATAATTGTTGTAAATTCCTTTGTCATATCTAAACATACATGATATAAGGCATATACTACTGGCATTTGCACCAAAACTATAAGACATCCCAACATACTCTTCATACTTTCTACAGAATTTACTTGTATCTGCTTTTCCAGCTCTTTAGTATCATTCTTATACTTTTCTTTTATATGTTCCATTTTTTCTGCTAATTCTTGCTGTTTTTTTACGGAAAATCTTTGTTTTAATGATAGTGGCATTAGTACTAACTTAACTATTAAAGTTATAAGCACAATAGAAATTCCAAAATCACCTGTAAAGTTAAATAATGTACTTAATAATCCTTGCAATATACTTGAAATGAAATCCATTTTATTCTCTCCTTTTTATTTTTAATCTTTAGAATTATAACAGATTCATTTCAAATTAAAATAAACTACAATACCTCCAAATATCATATTTCTGAAAAACTATATACTGTTTAGGCAACCTTTCTTCAGAATATGTAGTTCTATTTACAAATATGTTTCTTATTAAAACATATTTAATTTTATGATTTAAGAGGTCTTTACAAAAATAAAATATACTTCCAATGATAGATACCAATAATGTCATATAAATTAGTACATATAGCATACTATCCATATCTAATCTCACCACATCACCTCTTTAGTATTTATATTT
Organism: Clostridioides sp. ZZV15-6383; assembly: GCF_020657735.1. NCBI lineage: Bacteria > Bacillati > Bacillota > Clostridia > Peptostreptococcales > Peptostreptococcaceae > Clostridioides > Clostridioides sp. ZZV15-6383. The sequence continues at coordinate 16,606 of NZ_JAGWCV010000015.1, forward strand.
ATTTTTAGACAATTTCAAGTCTTAAATAATTCCAGTATTCATATTTAGTTTTAAATAATTATAGTATAGAAAACTCCTAATGTAAATATATAGATTATCATATTTTGCATTATTATTTACCATTTTTACATTTATAAGTATCCAATCTTAACCCCCTTAATTTTTAATAAAAATCATCTAAAGTATTCTTTTTTATGTCTGAACAAAACAATATTGAGTTTTTATAGTTTATTTTCCAATTATAAGCCTCAATTCAATATAAGTCCTAATATAATATTAAATACAACCCTTTGATACAGTGTTAAATATAATCGCCAATACAATCCCTTAGTATAATCGTATAATCTTTGATACAATTCTTAATATAATCATTATAACTGGATACTAAAATCAATGACTTTTTTTCTGATTAATGCTAAAATAATAGAAAATAAAAATCAACATAGATTTTCCAAAAAAATAAACGGAGGTTACTTAAAAATGATAAGTGATTCTATATCGAAAAGACGCAGTATTAGAAAATATAAAAATCAAAGCATTTCACATGAAACTATAGAGAAAATAATTGAAGCTGGAATAAATGCACCTTCATCTAAAAACAGACAACCATGGCGTTTTGTTGTTGTCACTGAAAAAGAAAAAAATTCAAAACATGTCGCTTACAGCTGTTGAATTAGGTCTAGGTAGTCTTTGGATTTGTGATGTATACTTTTCATATCGTGAATTATGTGAATGATTAAATACAGATAGTCAATTAGTGGCAGCAATATCTTTGGGTTATCCTGATGAAGAACCATCAAGAAGACCTAGATTACAATTAAGTAATGTGACTGAATGGAGATAAATAGTTATAGTAAGCAAATAGTGCAAACTGAATTTACATTAGGTGAGGTATTTTAATGAAAAAAATTATTAAATCTTTTACATTTTGTTTTCTTTTAATTGCATTATTTGAGATTTATATGCACTAAATTGGTCAAGACTCAAAAAGTATTGTTCTAATAAGCTTAAATCCTATTTTGTCTATTATTTCTGACACTGATAGTTTTTTTGTTTTTATGAATTCAGGTATGCAAATCCCATGTAGAACAATTACAGGGTCAATTTCGATTTATTGGTACATAGCATCCATACTTTCTTTTCTTATTTATGGTATAATTTTAGATTTAATTAGGATAATTATTTCTAAAGTTGGAAATAAAGCAAAGTAATCAAAATAAGCATTATAAACAGTGCATTTTCTTGAGCTATCACTTGAGTTATTATAAAAAGTTAATTATTTTATAAAACAAACTTCTCAAGCAAGTCAGAGCATAGCACTCTAAATATATCCTTAGCTCCTGAAAATGCACTTCTAAATTTACACATGAACGTTATTTTGCTTATATTTAATTTGGCGTTACTTAGAGAATTAATTTATTATATTTCTTAAAATTAATTTACTATATTTCTTAAAAATTATCTTATGCCTCTACAACCTTCTTATGATTACCCATCACATTGTTTTGCTTGATAGTCAATGATTTTATTTCATGAACTGCAAAGTATATACATACCATTGCCGCTGCTGCATCTGCTATTGGTCCTGCAAACATTACTCCATCAATTCCCATAAAGATTGGTAAAATCACGATTAATGGAATTAAAAATAGAATTTGACGAGTCAAAGAAGTAAAAAGTCCTAGTACTGATTTCCCAATTGATGTAAAGAAAGTTGATGATACTATTTGAACACCATTTATAAATGTTAAAAATAAGAAAGTTCTAAAATAATGTTCTGCAAATATAAAATAAGTCTCGTTTCCGTTACCAAATATAGATGTAATTTGTCGTGGGAAGAATTGGAAACATAAGAATGCAATAACAGATATAATAGTTGCACTTCCTACTGCAAACTTATACGCTTCTTTTACACGATTATATTTTTCATCCCCATAATTGTATCCTATAATTGGTTGCATACCTTGTGATATCCCAATAATTACAGATATAAAAATCATGTTTACTTTAATAATGATACCAACACAAGCAAGTGGAATCTCACTTCCATAAACTGACCTAGCTCCATAATATGCCAACGTATTATTCATAACTATCTGTGTTATAGTCATTGCTAATTGGTTAAAACATGAACTTGAACCTAGTGCAAATATATGTCTATAAATTATACTCTCTAATTTAAAACTTTTCTTATGTAATTTAATGTGTTGAAAATTCTTTACATAATAAACACTGATTCCAAAAGATATAAGTTGCCCAATAACAGTTGCTAAAGCAGACCCAGCAATCCCCATATTAAAAACAAAAATGAATAGTGGATTTAAAATTGTATTAATAACTGCTCCTACTAACATACAAAACATAGAAGCTTTTGGTCTTCCATCTGCAAGTATCAACTTACTCATTCCAGTGGACATTATAAGAAATGGCAATCCGATTGATGTAATTTTTGTGTATGTGTGTGCATAAGGTAGTATTTCTGACGTAGAGCCAAAGAATTTTAATAGTGGTGTTAAAAATATTGATACTATTATAAATAAACTTATTCCAAAAACAGCCATCAAACAAATAGAATTTCCTGCTGCTTTTGTAGCTTTTTCTGAATTTTTAGCTCCTAGTTCCAATGAACACTTAGATGCTCCCCCAATTCCTAACAATAATGCAATTGCAGTACATATTGTTGTTAATGGGAAAGTAACATTTGTAGCAGCATTACCCAATACCCCAACACCTTGCCCAATAAATATTTGGTCAACAATATTATATAAAGCACTTACTAACATTGCTATAATACTTGGAACTGCATACTTGGTTAATAACTTTGAAACTTTCTCATATTCCAATGGCTCCTTATATTTTTCTTCCATTTTCCTTCGCCTCCAATTTTGCTTCTTCATTCATATCAATAGCCAAAAATGCAACCTTTTTTAACATTGACATAAATAACTCTTGCTCTTCTTTTTCAAATGAACTCAACAACTCTTCTACATACCCATTTGTTATTTTTAGTATTTCATCATAGCATTCTAAAGATTTTTCTGTAGGATATAAATGCCATGTTCTTTTATCCTTTACACCTGGTTCCCTCATTATAAATCCTTCTTTTTCCAAATTTGCCAAAGCTCTTGTTATATTACTAGGGTTCACAAGAATTTTCTCAAATATAGTATCCTGCGTAATACCTGGATTATTGCATATGTGTAATACATAAAAATATTGGCTATTGTTGATTCCAATATCCGCCAATTTCCTGTCAATATAATTTGTATTATACCTATTTATAATGGAAACCCATTTTAATAGCTCTCTCATGTTATCTCCTTTATTATCGCTGTATTTTTTGCGTACGCAACAATCTATTTGCTCATGCAACTATTTTACTGCTAATCTTATACTTTGTCAATATCACCCAAGTTTATATTTAAATTATAAAGTTACTATAAATTTTATATATTAGACTCTTACTTTGATTTAACTATTTTTAAATCTCCATTGATATTTAATTACCTTTTATATTAATTTTTTTTCTTATTTATCCACTAATTTCTAATTCTTTTTTGCTTATTTTAAAAAGTATCTTGACACAGTATGTATTATCTGGAATAACAAGTATATCGAATCGTTATATATCTAATTGATACTAGGAGGCAATATGTTAGAATACATTATTTTAGGATTTTTAATGGAAAAAGAATTAAGTGGATACGACTTAAAACAAATAATGTCAGAAAGTACCTCATATTTTTTTGACGCTAGCTTTGGCAGTATCTACCCTGCACTTAAAAGATTAGAAACAAAAGGATATATACACTATCACGAAGTTATAGACGGTAGCAAATTAAAAAAACTATATTCCATAACTAATACTGGTAAAGAAGTATTTCTTGAATGGTTAAAGAAACCTATAAATTTTTCTAAAACAAAGCAAGACCACCTTGTTAATATATTCTTTTACAAGTATCTACCCAAAGAAATAATTGAAACAAACTTAAAAATGTTAATAACTGAAGTAGAATTACTTCTAAATAAATTAAGTAAACAAAAAATTGATGTAGAAGAAAATCATTGTGTTGACCAATATACATATATGTATGCCACAATGATTTATGGAGTTGACTATTATAATTTTGTAATTAATTGGTGTAAAGATTTACTGAAAAATCTATAAGATATAATTTTTAAAAGTAAACATACATAATAAAAGGAGATTAAATTTATGAGGCTTTTAATACATGATTTGACCGAGGAAGAATTAGATAATATATTACCTAAGCTTGATGACAATATAAAAATACTTCCAAACACAAAAGAAATTCACAAATGTATTGGTTGTTTTGGTTGCTGGATTAAAACACCTACTGAATGTGTTGTAAAGGATTATTACGGCAACATGGGTAAACTTATAAATGAATCTGATGGAATTATTATAATAAGCAGATGTTGTTACGGAGGGTTTAGCCCTTTTGTCAAAAACGTACTTGATAAAAGTATTAGTTATATTCTTCCATACTTTGTAATAAAAAATAATATGATGCGTCATAAAAGTAGATACGACAAACAGATAAATTTAAAAGCTATATTCTATGGAGATTGTATTACAGAAGCTGAAAAAGAAACTGCTACCAAATTAGTAAATGGGAATGCTATAAATTTTAATATAAAAGAACATTCTGTTTGTTTCTATGAAAATATCCAAGATATAAGAGGTGAATCTATATGAATATAGTAATGATAAATGGTAGTCCAAAAGTAGGTAAAAATAATTCACAGTACTTTTTATCTGAAATAGAACAACTTATTCAAAATGACAATAAAATTTTTACATTTAAAATAGATAGCACATCTAAGTATACTGATGCTCTTAATTCCATACTTAATTGTGATAGATTAATAATCGCATTTCCTCTTTATGTAGATGGTATTCCATCTCATTTGCTTCATTTTTTAGAGGAATGTGAAAAATTTTTAAAGACACAAAATAAAAAACCTATTCAAGTGTATGCAATAGTTAACTGTGGATTCAATGAAGGTGAACATAATCATTTGGCGATTCAAATGATAGAGCATTGGTGTAAAAAAATCAACTTTACATGGGTTCAAGGTATTGGAATTGGAGCTGGGGAGATGTTTGGTTCACTAGAATCCGTCCCTTTGGGTAAAGGACAAAAAAAAGATTTAGGGATTACATTAAAAAAACTGTCAAAAAATATACTTAATGACAATATAAATATTAATAATTCCAGTAAAAATAATCTTTTTATTTCACCTAACTTCCCTAGATTCCTATATAAACTTATGGGTAATCATCAGTGGAATACTCAAGCTAAATCAAATGGTTTGACTAAAAGCGATATACTAAAGAAATAAAATTTTACTTCAACAAACACTAAAAACCGTCAAGCAAGATTAAGCTATTCATCTTGACGGTTTTTATGTTATTTATATTCACTAGGCATGAGATAATTCAGTACGACATTGATTATCTAGTCTAATATTTGTCTTATTCTTTTTGTAAAATCCAAGTTGCTCCAACAAGGTCCTGCTGTAAATCAGTATATTCATTTTTTTGGCTAATAACATATTGTTCAAACATATCTTTTTGAGAAGGATATTTTTTAATTAGTTCATTTGCACGAGTTATAATCCAGTTCATTTCTTCATCAACATCATTTTCAAGCTCTAAACATGGTACACATTCAATTAATTTCAGACCTAATTCTTTGAACAGTACACTCCACTCATTGTAAGTAGGATACACTCTCTCAAAGTTAAGTTGTTCATTTGTAGATTTATCTGCTACATATGCATCATCAATTAAAATGAATCCCTTTCTTTTTATTGTAGATAATAGCTTGCTGATAGTTTCTTTATAATTACCTAAAATATCTCCTACAGCTCCAAAAATCACACAATCATAATCATGCTCAACTTTTACAGAGCTATTAGCATCATTCACTTCAAAATCACATAAAGCATCAACCTTATACTCAATAGCCTTTATTCTCGCATAATCAATGAATTCAGGTATTAAATCTATACCTTTAATATGTATATTCAACTCTTTTGCAAGCTTCACAGATACAGCACCTTTCCCACAAGCTAAATCCAAAACTTTTGTATCCCCATTAAAAGGTATGTATTTTTTAAATAATTGTAGCATTTGTTCTGGTGACTTCCTAATTCCCAAAAATCTTGTAATAAATAAGGCAAATAAGGTAAAATATCAGTAGTATTAGAAGTTAGTGACTCTGCCAGTTTTTCTTTTACAGTATCATTCATTTTATCAACCTCTAAAATTCAAATTATTATTCAAAAGTAATATTATTTTGCATACTTTTTCATAGGTACTACAAACAGTGGAAAATGCTCTTGACTTTCGTATCTTGCAATTCATTTCTTTTCTTTATGAGCTGTAATAATTGTATAGCTGTAAGCATTTACTGTTATAATACAACCATCTACACTTATATACCTGTTTTTTTCCTTTCTGTTAATAATGGCGTTTGGAGATTCTATTTTAGTTTTGCACCAGTCCACTACATCATTTGTCTCCAAAGAAAGATTTTTCTTAATTCTTACAACACCTAGCTCTGTTGTATGTAATCTATCTAAATTTTTAAGTAATTCATTTTCTACATTCATTTTTATTAGAACACCTTATCATTTGCAAAATTAAATCTATATACTTAGTACTATTTTATCATAAGCTTATAGCCTCGTATATTTTATTATAACCTTTTGTTACTCCATTAGTGCTAAGCATATTCAAATAACATTCTCCTGTAAAATATTGTTCAAATGCTTTATTTTCATCACCAATAGGAAAAACTGCTCCTATCCCTAAATCTTCGTCTCTAATCATTTTTAATTCCCCCTATGCCTTAATCTAACTCTTTTACACTTCAAGTATACAGCTTGAAGTTAACTCTAAGGCAATAGTTTTTATCATAATAATTTAATTTTTAATTTTAATCTATTCTTTTAAATCCTCGCCATCTATTATAGATTTCCTTATATTCAATAACTGGTCTACAAATTGATTAGCAGGGGCATTTAAAATGTTATCAGGAGTATCATACTGTTGAATAACTCCATGATTTAATACCAAAGTCTTTGTACCTAAAATCAAAGCTTCATAAATATCATGTGTAATAAATATAATCGTAACTCCTGTTTTTTTATGAATTTCTTTTATCTCTTTTTGTAATTGCTTTCGTGTAATCTCATCGACTGCACCAAAAGGTTCATCCATTAATAAAATTTCTGGAGAAGAAGCTAAAGCTCTTGCAATCCCTACACGCTGTTGTTGACCACCTGACAATTCTGATGGATAACGTACTTTCATATCATTTGGCAATCCCACTATTTCCATCCATTTGTCTACAGCATTTTTTACTTCTGATTTATTTTTTTTACTTAGAAGGTTTGGTACATATGAAATATTTTCTTCTACAGTCATATGAGGAAAAAGAACACTTCCTTGTACACAGTATCCTATTCTTCTTCTTAATTTAATTAAGCCCTCGTTTTTGATATTGGTTTGGTTTATCAAAATATTTCCTCCATCTGGCAAAATCAAACCATTAATCATTTTTAAGAGTGTTGTCTTACCAGAACCAGATGAACCAATAACAGTCAAAAATTCTCCTTTTTCTATCTCTAAATTAAGATTATCTATAATAGTTTTGTCATTGTATTGTTTTTCAATATTTTTAAATTGTATAATAGGTATCATTCTATTTCCTCCAATTATAAAAGACCTTTTTTATTCAAAAACTCACGAGCAACTTCTCTAGGCTCTAAATTGTTGTTTTCTACATCATAATTCATTTTAGCCATTTCTTTATCAGTCAGAATACTTTCAACCATCTTAAATATCTTTGATAGCTCTGGATTTTCTTCTAATACCTCTGAACGAACAACATTTCCACATTGATAAGATGGATAGAAGCTTTTATCATCTTTTAAAACTACAACGTCTGAAACGCTATACTGACCATCAGTTGTAAATATAGGCATTACATCAATTTTACCCTCATTGATAGCTTGATATTTTAATCCAATATCTAAATCAACTGTGTTTTTAAAGTTTAGTCCATATGTATTACACAATGGAGTATATCCATCCTCTCTCTCATAAAAGTCATATTCTGCTCCGAATGTCAATTTAGAAGATATGTCTTTTAAATCTGATATTTTTTTTAGATTATATTTATCTACAACTTCTTTTCTAACTGCTAATGCATAACTATTAGAAAAACCATACATACCAGTCCATTGCATTTTAAGTTTATTTTTGTATTCTGATTGTAGTTTACTAAACATATTTTCAGTATATAATTCATTTTTTTTAAGTACCATATTCCAACCTGTCCCTGTATACTCTGGATAAATATCAAATTCTCCATTCTCCATAGCTGGCTGAATATTAGATGTTCCCCCACCTACACCTTGTGTAATTTCTACTTTTAGGTCTGTGTTTTTTTCAATCAAAATATCCAACATCTCACCAAGAATATATTGTTCAGTCATAGGTTTTGTAGCAATATGAATAGTTTGAATCTTTGAAAAATTAAAGAAATACAATGTAAAGATAGTTACTATAAGAATAAGGCTTCCTAGAATAGCAAAAACTTTTTTTCTATTTTTCTTTTTTCTTTTTCGTTGAAAGAATCTTTCTACTAGTCCTAAAACAAAATCAAATATTAGAGCTAATAGCGCAATAAGTATGCTTCCAGTAATTGTCATTACTGTATTATTTGTCGTGATTCCTCTATATATGGCTACACCCAAACCTCCAGCACCTATAAATGAAGCGATACCAGCTAGAGCAATTGTCATAATTACCATGTTTCTAATACCAGACATAATAACAGGCAAGGCTAGTGGAAATTTTATTTTATACAGTATCTGAAAATCTGTACTTCCCATTCCTCTAGCAGCTTCAATAATATTTTTATCCACATTAGTAATTCCAGTATATGTATTTCTAACCATAGGCAATAATGCATAAATAGTAAGAGCAATAATAGCAGTAGTATTCCCTATTCCAGAAAATGGTATAAGAAATCCTAACATAGAAATAGATGGAATAGTATATAGAAAATTGATAGTTCCTAATATGGGTTTAGAAGAATTATGAAATTCACTTACAATAATACCAATTATACCACCTAAAACAATTGCAATTATTATAGAAATAATAGAAATAGTCAAGTGCTCTATGGATAGCTTTATAAAAAAATCACTTCTTTCAGACAATAAGGTTAGAATATCCTTTATCATTCATCTCACTCCTTTTCATGAGTTTTACTTAACAAGATTTAAATTTTAATGTAGTTAATAGTCATCATTTATATATCAACAAATTATTCTATAAATTACATGTTAAGATTATAATATCAAACTTGCAAGTAGGCACAAAAAAGTAACTATTAGAGAATCTTATCTCGATACCCTACATAAAAATAAGAAAAAATGCCAGAATCGTTAAAAATTTGATATTTAAACGAATTTCTGACACTATATTTAATTAAATTTTAATATTTCTTATATTATTTACTACTATTAAGTTTCAGTATCATTTTATATACCCATTATATTTATTAATATATCATATATATTTATTATACTATATATTTTGCTGTTAATGATATTTTATTGTTACATAATTGTTTGGGAGTTCCTTCAAATATTACTCTCCCACCTTTGGTTCCTCCTTCAGGACCCATCTCAATAATCCAATCAGCTCTTTTAATTACATCTATATTATGTTCAATTATTATAACCGTATTTCCATTATCTACAATTTCTTCAATTATACCTATAAAATTCTCAATATCAGCCATATGAAGACCTGTTGTTGGTTCATCTAATATATACACCGAACTTTCCTTATTTAATTCACTAGCAAGCTTTAATCTTTGACACTCTCCTCCAGATAAAGTATCAAGAGTTTGTCCTAAAGTAAGGTATCCAAGACCCATTTTTTCAATACATTGTAATTTTGTTTTAATCTGTTTTAAATTAAAAAATTCAATTGCATCTAAAACAGACATTTCAAGAACTTCTATTATATTCTTCTCTTGAAATCTATATTCTAAAACTTCTTTTTTAAATTTTTTACCTTCACAAGCATTACAAGTGCTCTTTATGCTCTCCATAAAAGCAAGATTCATCTCTACTATACCAGAACCCTTACAATTATCGCAAGCTCCTTCTGAATTTGAACTGAATAAAGAAGCCTTTACTCCATTTGTTTTTGAAAATATACTTCTTATATTGTTCATAATTCCACTATATGTTGCTAAACTTGACCTTGAATTTGCTGAAACAGGGCTTTGGTCTATAAGTACAGCATTAGGGTTTTGCTTTAAAAATTCATCCTTAATTAATGTACTTTTACCCGCTCCTGCTACTCCAGTAACTAAAGTCAATACACCTTTAGGTATCTCAATAGATACATTTTTTAAGTTGTTCTTATTGCAATTTTTAATTTCTAAATATCCCCTATGTTCTCTTATACTTTCTTTAATAGAAAGAGATTTACTTAAAACATTCCCTGTCAATGTACCACTTGTAAGTAGCTTTTCATAACTGCCTTCATACACAACTTCTCCACCATACTTACCTGCCCTTGGTCCCATATCTACAATATGGTCTGCAATCTTAATAACATCTGGGTCATGTTCAACAACTATAATCGTATTCCCTTTATCACGTAGTTGTTTTAAAAGGTTATTTAGTTTATGCACATCTTTTGGATGAAGCCCCACACTTGGTTCATCAAAAATATACATTAAATCAACAAGATTACTATTTAAATACTTAACCATCTTTATACGCTGTGATTCTCCTCCTGATAGAGAAGATGTCTCCCTATCTAGAGTTAAATATCCAAGACCTATATCTATGATACTATTTAACTTTTCTACTATTCCTTTAAGTAGAGGTTGTGCTTCTGGCTCATCTATATTTTTAATAATTTCAACCAATTCATCAATTTGCATACTAGTTAAATCTGCTATATTATAACCATTAATCAAAGACTTATATACTCTTTTATGAAGTCTTTTTCCATCACAGACAGGACATTTATCTTCTATAAGAAGTTTACTTAATTTTTTCTTAGTAGCTTCAGAGATTTCTCCTTCTTTACTTAGATATAGACGATTAAATTTAATCATTAACCCTTCATATGTCATGTTAGTTTGACCAGCATTTTCTATCTTAATCTTTTCTGCTTTACCATGTAAAAATTTTTCTAACTCTATATCTGAATAATCACATATCTTTTTATCAATATCAAAAAATCCTGATTCAGCAAATATATTCCAGTGCCAAGAACCCACTCCAAATCCTGAAAGCAATATAGCACCTTCATTTAGTGATTTATTCATATCAAGAATCTGACTCATATTAGGGATTAACTTTTTTCCAAGTCCATGACAGTGTGGACACATACCATCAATATCATTAAAAGAAAACATGTTAGCGTTACCTATATACTCACTACCAAATCTTGAATATAAAGCCCTTAAAAATGAATTTACATCTGTAATAGTACCTAGAGTTGACCTTGAATTACCACCAAGTCTACTTTGGTCTATGATAATTGGTGTTGAAAGATTTTCTATACAATCAGCTTTAACCTCTCCATACTTAGGTAAAAAACTTCTTACAAATGTACTAAACCTTTCATTTAGTTGGCGTTGTGATTCTTTTGCAATTGTCTCAAATACAATAGATGATTTTCCAGAGCCTGATACACCTGTGAATATGGTTATTTTTCTTTTCGGTATTTTTAAGAAAATGTTGTTTAAATTATTTTCTTTGCATCCTTTTAAAATTATAAATTCATTGTTCATATTTTACCTCCTGCATTATTTTTCTTTAAATTCTTTAGAGCAAATCGTAATAATAGTTGTTAGTTATACATAAGTAAAATACTATTTTATTAGATTACTCCTTCTTTTTCATAAATACAGGTCAAATTATAGCATGTAGATTTTATCTGGTAGTATAGTGTAGGGTTTGATTTTTGTAAAATATATATCTATTTTATTTAAACATTATCACATATATTTTATCTAAATAGCATCCTTTTATTTTAATTAATCTTCACTTAATACAGATGTAAGCTCAAGGTCGTTTAAAAGATGCTCAAAATAGCTATGCGCTGAAATATATCCTATACCATACATTTTGCGCTTTGAGTTTACAACCTTATATTCATAACATGCACTCTTAACTTTGTTGTAGTCATTAAAATCCATTGCCTTATAGATAGCTCTTTCATTTCTTGGTATATACTTTACATATTTTGGCTTAATAAAATACAAATCATCTTTTATCTTACGTTCACGTTTAAGCTTCTTTAAAATTGCCCCATTCTTTCTATGGCTGATTTAAATTTTCTACTATTACTCTCAGGAATAGGCATTTCAAGTTTTCCGTTAAAATTCTTTGCAATTAAAAATATCATCAATAATATTAATATACTTATTCCTATGTGCTTCGTTTTACTTTCCATATGTAAAACTTTCTCCTTCTTATCAATTCAAATATCTTATAAACCTTTGTGTCAATCAGGTCTAAATATACAAATTATTTTACAATATTTTATTGTTTCATACAATCTTTGACACGAACTATAATAAAATAAAAAAGCCTTCTAACTGCAACACTTCAAATATTACAGCCAGAAAGCTTCTTAATTCTTAAAATTTATTAAGCTTAAAAATTTATAAACTTATTTTTTAATAGAAATATGCCTATTATTAATAAATTATACTTTAATTACTATATCAATACGACATTACTATGTCATTTTGACATTGCTTATATCAATACAACTATTTTTATAGTCTACATTTCTTTTAAAATCTCAAGCAACTCTTCTTCACTATACACATACTTCTTATTACAGAACTGGCAACCAACTTCTGCTTTTTTATCTTCTTCTATTATTTCAGCCAATGATTTTTTACCGATTGCAACCAAAGCAGTTTTTACTCTTTCTTTTGAACATTCACACATAAACCCAACTTCGCAGGTATCAAGTATTTTAGGCTCCAAACCATCTAAAACAATATTTAATATATCCTCTGGTGATTTTCCTTCTTTTAACATTTTAGTTATAGAAGATAATTTAGCTACATTTTCCTCTAACTTAGCAATAGTCTCTTCTTCTGCATCTGGCATTAATTGCACTATAAATCCTCCAGCAAACTCTACTTCATCTTCTTTTGTAAGAACACCTAAAGCTACTACTGAAGGAGTTTGTTCTGATACAGCAAAATAATAAGTAAAGTCTTCTGCAATTTCTCCACTTACCAATGGATAAGTCCCATTATATGGTTCTCTAAGACCTAAGTCTTTAATAACTTTTACAACACCTTCTGTTCCTACTGCTGCGGCTACATTTAACTTTCCATTTGGATAGTCTTCAACCTCTACTTGTGGATTTCCCACATATCCTTTTACCATTCCCGTAGAATCTGCTGTTGCAATAATAGTTCCGATTGGACCGCCACCTTTTATTATTACAGTCAATTTATCACTATCATTTTTCATCATTAGTCCCATTATAGATGTAGCTGTTAATGTTCTTCCAAGTGCTGCTGTTGCTACTTTTGTAGTTTTATGTAATCTTCTAGCTTCCTCTACTGTATTTCTAGTAGTTGCGACAAATGCTCTAACTTGACCATTTCCTGATGTTGCTCTTAGTACATAATCACTCATTAATATTCCTCCATGTTCCGTTAATTGTCCTATTTTATTATATTACTACCTTAATTTTAATCTATAAATACTTATCTATCTTAACCTTGGGCAAAACCCCTTTTATTTTAATTTTACTAAGTAATAGTCATTCTATTTTCATTTTAATCTATAGAACTGCATTTTCTATATTTTTATATAATGGTTATTTTTAATAATTATCTTGTATAGCCAAAGATATCTTATTTTTTACATATAAAGAAGATTCTTTGGCTTTCTTCATTAGGTTTATCAAATGTAAAATCTCCATAAGATTTTATATCCTTAAATCCAGATTTTTCAAGCATATCAACTATCTCATCTTCAGTATATGCTCTTTGTTGGTGTATTTCTTCAAATCTTTCAAATTTTCCACATTCGTCTTTAATAAAAAATGTCAGTTCCATTTCAATTAGATTCTCTTCTTCATCAAAGTAATTTTGCCACATATATGCTATATCTTCTCTATTTTCTCCATACATATTATTTCCCAATATGTTGGCTAATTTATAAAATGAACTTATATCAAATATAAATATTCCATCTTTCTTTAATAATTCATATGTCTTTGAAAATACATTTTCCAAATCATCATCATAAGTTATATAGTTGAATCCATCACAAGCACAAAGTACACAATCCAAATCAGATATTTCAAAATCAAGCTCTGATATATCTTGTTGAAGTAAAACTAGTTCTACTCCTTCTTTTTCTGCCTTTTCTCTTGCCACACTAAGCATTTCATCAGATATATCTATACCAGCTATATCGTAATTCTTTTTAGTCAATGGGATTGTAAGATTACCTGTACCACATGCCAATTCCAATATATTTTTTACTTTTACACCTTCACTATCTATTATGTCTTCTATATATTTAACCCATCCATTATAATCAACTTCATTCATAAGTTCATCATATACAAACGCAAAATCACTATATTGACTCATCCTTTTTATTCTGCCCCTCCACAATCTTTTTCAGCCTCTTTTTGCGTGATGTAAGCATACCTCCAATTCTTCCAGCTTCCTTAGCTGTAAGCCCTGCCCATCCACGTTCACCAACTTTGTCCATAAGACCTAGTTCTGAGGCTATCTCATATTTCATTATATCATCATTTGTCAATATTTTAGTATTCTTGCCATTAGTTAGCTTCTTTTCTCTTTGCATATTTTCTTTCAAAAAAATCACCCCTTCTCATTTGTATTTTTGTCAATTAAAAGAAATTTATACAAATATCTAAGGGGTATTTATCAATACACTTCTTTTTAAATTTAGGTATTTCAGCTTTTTAATTCTTATAATTTATTTTTCTAATCTATAGCCTTTTTGTATTTTAATAATTTTGCATAAACATTCAATGCATTTACACATATCTTTTCATCAAAATTAAAGTTTATATTATGAAGACCATTTACAAATCCTTTTTCTTCGTTTCTTGAGCCTAGCATAAAAAATAATCCTGGAACTTCCTTTTGATAATAAGAGAAATCTTCTGATATCATAAGTGGTTCTAACTCTACTACAGTATCATTTCCAACAGCTTCAACAAACTCTTGATACAATCCCTTATCATTTTTAACAGCAATATAGTCATCTATAATATTTATATTAATCTTACAGTTATAAGCTAATTCAAACCCTCTAGCAAGCTCTCTAACTCTAAGCTTCATTCTCTCATACACTTCTGGGCTAAAACATCTCATAGTACCTTCCATCTTTATATTTTCAGCTATTATATTTCTTCTAGCCCCTCCTTCAATTCTACCAATAGTCAGCACTGCATTGTCTATTGGACTTATATTTCTTGATACTATAGTTTGAAGTGAACTTACAAAGTTTGAAGCTATCACTATACCATCAATTCCATTTTGTGGCATAGCTCCATGTCCACTTTTAGATACTACTTCTATATCAATATCCCCTATTTGTGCCATAAAGTAGCCTTCCCTTGTACCTACATAACCTTCTGGCAACTCTGGATATATATGAAGCCCATATATCTCATCAACATTGTATTTCCTAAGCACACCTTCATCTATTAAAGCTTTTGCCCCACCAGGTCCTTCTTCTGCTGGTTGAAATATGAATACTATATTATCATTTAGCTCTTCTTTATTATCATTTAAATACTCAATTAATCCAAGTAATATAGTAGCATGTCCATCATGACCACATAAATGTTTTACCCCTTCTTCACTATGAAGACCATCTATATCAGCTCTAAAAGCTATATCTCTTTTAGGTCTTTTACCTTCTATTACGCCTACTATACCTGTTTCTAAGTAAACTTCATACTCAATTCCTAATTTATCAAGATAATCTCTTATGTATTTTGAAGTCTTATACTCTTTTCTCCCAATCTCTGCAATAGGGTTTAATGCTTTCCTATGCTTATAAATTTGTTCTTGTAAATATGATGCCTCTCTCATGTAATCTCCTCCAATTTCTAATTTATTAAAAAAATATTTCTATATCTCTTATAATTAAAATATTATATAACATGTTATACTAAATAAAAATTTAGATTGAATATAAAAATATTTCGCATTATTAAATAATTCACCATTAATAATAATTCCCCTGTTTCATAAATCAAAACAGGGGAATTATTATTAAAAAATTTTATTTTTAACAAGAGAAGAAATGTTTAGCAAGTCCACCCTTGGCTGTTTCTTTGTACTTATCCATCATATCGATACCAGTTTCTTTCATTGTTTCAACAACTTGGTCTAAGGAGACAGAGTGTGAGCCATCAGTTAATAATGCATAATTAGCTGCATCATAAGCTCTTTGAGCTGCCATAGCATTTCTTTCTATACATGGAATTTGAACATATCCATATACAGGGTCACAAGTCATTCCTAGATGATGCTCAAGTGCTATTTCTGCTGCATATTCAATATGGTCTATAGTTCCACCTTTTAGGTATGCTACTGCCGCTGCTGCCATAGAACAAGCTGCACCAACTTCACCTTGACATCCTACCTCTGCTCCAGATATTGAAGCATTAGTTTTTATTATATTACCTATTATTCCAGCTACAAGTAATGCTTCAATTATTTTTTCGTCATCGTACTTATAAAAATCTTGCATTGCAAAGAATATTCCTGGAATTACACCAGCAGAGCCACAAGTTGGAGCTGTAACTATTATATTTCCAGAAGCATTTTGCTCTGAAGCTGCTAGTGCATATGCATATACAAGTGTTGAGAAGTTCTTATCTTTTTGATATTCATTATAAAATGTACTTGCTCTTCTTTTTAATAATAGTTTACCTGGTATTATTTCATCTGTGATTAATCCATCATCAATAGATTTTCTCATAGCATCTTTTATAGTTTTTATATAATCTTTTATGTC
The DNA here is from genome assembly GCF_020657735.1 of Clostridioides sp. ZZV15-6383. Classification (NCBI taxonomy): domain Bacteria; kingdom Bacillati; phylum Bacillota; class Clostridia; order Peptostreptococcales; family Peptostreptococcaceae; genus Clostridioides; species Clostridioides sp. ZZV15-6383. Next base: position 33,730 of record NZ_JAGWCV010000015.1, read on the forward strand.
TTCTGGTTCACATTCCAACACAAAATCTACTAAAGTCTTATTATTTACTTTACACCATTTTACTATTTCATCCATAGTATCTAAATGATATATGCTGTTACTTTTACTGTTTCTTTGACCTTCCTCTGCTATAGTCCCTCCACCTATAGAATATACAGTCCATTCAGCTGTTACATTTCCATCTTTATCTAAAGCTTCAAACTTCATTCCATTTGGGTGAAAATCTTTTATAATATCTTCTTCCCAAACAATTTCAACTTTTTTAGGTGCTATAGTTTTTTCAATTATATAGTCAGTTAAATGACCTTTCCCTGTAGCTGCCAAACTACCATATAATATTGCTCTAAAACTTTCTGCATCTGGATTTTCATTCTTAAATTTTTCTGCTGCTCTTTGTGGCCCCATAGTATGAGAACTTGAAGGCCCACTTCCTATTTTAAAAAGTTCCTTTAAAGTATCCATATTATTCCTCCTAAATTTTCGGTATTATTACTTATTATTAGATTTTACGCACATATTTATTATAACCTAAATATATTAATTATTAGTTATTAAATTCGCATAAAATTTATTTTTTATTTCCATTTTGGTATATTTTATTAAATTAATATGCATATTTTGAGAATAAAACATTTATTTCAAATTTTTCTAATATTAATATAATATAAATATCTTATTTAAACAGTTAAGATATTAACTATACCTATTAAAATTAATTAATTTGTACTATAATTATTATTGTACTTAAAAAATTAAATTTAGATAAAAAAGGAGATTTGATTATATGTTATTTAAAGGTTCTGCTGTTGCTTTAGTTACCCCATTTACAGAGGATAATAATGTCAACTTTGAAAAATTAGGTGAATTAATCGAATACCACATTGAGAATGACACAGATGCACTAGTTGTTTGTGGAACAACAGGTGAGGCGACTACTATGAGTGAATCTGAAATTTTTGCTGTAATAAAATATACAGTTGAAAAAGTTAATAAGAGAATACCTGTTATAGCAGGTACTGGTTCAAACAATACTATGTTGTCTGTTCATATGAGTCAAGAAGCCGAAAAATTAGGTGTGGATGGTCTTTTAATAATAACTCCTTACTATAATAAGACTAATGAAAAAGGTCTTAAACTTCACTTTGAAACAATAGCAAATAGTGTTAAGTTACCAATTATTTTATACAACGTGCCAGGAAGAACTAAAGTAAATATAAAACCATCTGTTGTGGCTGAACTTGCTAAAATAGATAATATAGTTGCTGTAAAGGAAGCAAGTGGAGACTTAGCTCAAGTTGCAGAAATAGCTAAATTAGTACCTAAAGATTTTGCTATATACTCCGGTAATGATGATACTATACTACCACTATTATCATTAGGTGGAAGTGGTGTTATCTCTGTACTTGCTAACATCTGTCCTAAAGAAACACATGATTTAGTAAATAAATTCTTTGAAGGTGATATTGAAGGCTCAAAAAAATTACAACTTGATATGGATGCTTTAATTGCTGCCCTATTTATAGAAGTAAATCCAGTTCCAGTTAAAACTGCCATGAATATTTTAGGTTTTAATGTTGGAGATTTAAGACTTCCTTTAGCTGAAATGGAAGAAGCTAATCTTAGTGTGTTAAAAGATGAATTGACAAATTTTGGATTTAAATTTTAGCAATATGTATATAAATAAGTTGATTTTTTCTTGAATATGTATTATTATTAGAATAATCAAATTTTAATATCCTATTAACCTAGGGTAGAGGTAGCTGTAACTAAGAGTATCCAATAGTAGCTGGCAGGTGTTAATGATTGGAAAAAGGATTTACAGCCGAAGAAAATATTTCTTGCAATAATATTTTCTGGGATTACACATAACATGTGTAATACTGTCACTTATATTGTAAGTGATGAGCTACAGGGTTTACTTTGAGTGATAAACTAGACGTACAAAGTATACCTTTGTACGTTTTTTGTATATAGTTAAAGTTGTTAATATAATATTAAAGTTTTTGTATATATAAAAATATTAACATATCTTACTTGTATAATTAAAATCAAATAATGTTTTAATAATTTAAAATTGGGGTGAATTTATATGAAAAAAGTAAATGTAGCAATAGTTGGTGCTACTGGAATGGTAGGTAGAACATTTTTAAAAGTATTAGAAGAAAGAAACTTTCCAATAGAAAATTTATTTTTATTCTCTTCTTCTAAATCAGCTGGTTCTAAAGTAATGTTTTGTGGTAAAGAATATATAGTAGAAGAATTAAAAGAAACTTCATTTACTGATAGAGGCATACAAATAGCATTATTCTCTGCCGGAGGAAGTATTAGTGAAAAGTATGCTCCAATAGCTGCTTCAAATGGAATCTTAGTAGTAGATAACTCTAGTCACTGGAGAATGAATCCAGATGTTCCTTTAGTAGTTCCTGAAGTAAATCCAGAGGCTATAAAAAATCATAAAGGTATAATAGCTAATCCTAACTGCTCTACTATACAGGCTATGGTTCCTCTTAAGGCACTTGATGATAAGTACAAAATTAAGAGAGTAGTCTACTCTACTTACCAAGCTGTATCTGGCTCTGGTGTTAAAGGTGTTGAAGATTTAGAAAAAGGAATGAATGGTAATCCTACTGGATTCTACCCTCATCAAATCTCTTACAATTGTCTTCCTCATATAGATTCATTTACTGAAAATGGATACACTAAAGAAGAAATGAAAATGGTAAATGAAACTATGAAAATACTTGATAACTACGATTTAAAAATAACTGCAACTACTGTAAGAGTTCCAGTAAGAAATGGTCATAGTGAATCTATAAATGTTGAGTTTAACAATTCATTTGAATTAGAGGATTTAGTAAAAACACTTGAAGAAACTCCAGGTGTTGTAGTAGTTGATAATCCTGCTAAAAACGAATATCCAACTGCTGTAGAATTTGATGATAGAGATGAGGTATTTGTTGGAAGGATAAGAAGGGACTTTAGTGTTGACAGTGGTGTAAATCTTTGGGTTGTTGCTGACAATATAAGAAAAGGTGCTGCAACTAATGCAATTCAAATAGCTGAAATGGCTTTATCATACGATTTAGTATAGTATAGTATACAAATTTGTATAAATATATAATTTTGTAAAATATTAATAATAAATAAAAAAAATAAGCATTAGAAGTAGCTGTAATATGAAACACAAAACTAAAAAAGAGGGGATTGATTTTATATGATATTTAAAGGTTCTGCTGTTGCTCTAATTACTCCATTTACAAAGGATAACAAAGTTGATTTTGACAAATTAGGTGAATTAGTTGAATACCAAATAGCTAATGGTACTGATGCTATAGTATCTTGTGGTACTACTGGTGAAGCTAATACTATGACTGATGAAGAACAACTTGCTACTATTAAGTATGTTGTTGAAAAAGTTAATAAAAGAGTTCCTGTTATAGCTGGAAGTGGTTCTAATGATACTATGCACTCAGTTAATTTAAGTCAAGAAGCTGAAAAATTAGGAGTAGATGCTCTATTAATAATAACTCCTTATTACAATAAAGCTAATAAAGCTGGACTTAAGCGTCATTTTGAAACAATCGCTAACAGTGTTAAACTTCCAATTATACTTTATAATGTCCCTGGAAGAACTTGTGTAAATATAAGCCCTAGTCTTATAGTTGAACTTGCTAAGATAGATAATATAGTTGCTGTAAAAGAAGCTAGTGGGGACTTAGGACAAGTTGCAGAAATAGCTAGTTTAGTTCCAGATGACTTTGCTATCTACTCTGGTAATGATGATACTATACTTCCTTTATTATCTTTAGGAGGTCAAGGAGTTATATCAGTACTTGCTAATGTTTGCCCTCAAGAAACTCACGATTTAGTAGCTAAGTTCTTTGAAGGTGATATAGAAGGTTCTAGAAAATTACAACTTGGTATGGATGCTCTAATTGCAGCTTTATTTATAGAAGTAAATCCTATACCAGTTAAGACTGCAATGAATTTATTGGGATTCAATGTTGGAGATTTAAGATTACCTCTAGCAGAAATGGACCCAGCAAATTTAGAAGTGTTAAAGAAAGAGTTAGTTAACTTTGGACTAAAAGTTAATGCATAATAAAAATTAATGCAGGATAAAAAATAAGTTTGGTCAAAAGTTAGCCCTTAATCATAGGAGGAAATTATGTTAAAAGTTATAGCAACTGGTTATGATGGAAAAATGGGTAAGATTTTAGCCGATACTATAAGAGAAGATAGTGAATTAGAATTGGTTTGTGTTTCAGCTAGAGGTATGGATAGCTGTGAAGGCGACCTTAAAATCTATGAAGATATGAGCACTATAGTGGAAGAAGTTGATGTGGTTATAGATTTTTCTCATCACTCTAATTTAGATAATATCTTATCTTATGTTTTAAAGACTAAGACTCCTTTAGTAATTGCTACTACTGGATATAATGATGAAGAAATGAACAAAATACATGAAGCAGCTAAAGTTATTCCTGTATTCCAATCATATAATATGTCTCTTGGTGTAAATGTATTAGTAAAATTGGTTAAAGATGCAGCTAAATTATTAGAAGGATTTGATATAGAAATAATAGAAAAACATCACAACAGAAAAGTAGATGCCCCAAGTGGCACAGCTGTTATGATTGCTAACGCTATAAAAGAGGTTTTACCAAACGTTGAAAATAATTATGGTAGATATGGCCGTAGTGCAAAAAGACAACCAAATGAAGTTGGTATTCATGCTATAAGAGGTGGAAATATCGTTGGTGAACATGATGCTCTATTTGCTGGAGATAATGAAGTCCTTACAATAAGCCATCAAGCCCAATCTCGTGGTATCTTTGCAAGTGGTTCTATAGCTGCTGCTAAATACTTAGTTAAACAAAAACCAGGATTTTATAATATGGACAGCATGTTAGGATAATAACAAGATAATAATACACAGTATAATCAAACATATACAATAAATAAATTCATTTAATACTATGCTTATACAATAAAAACCTGTAAAATAAAATATAAATAATGAGAAGTAAGTATATACTAAAATTGACAAATAAGTATATAATAAAAGAAATATAATGAAATACAAGGAGAATTAACAAATGGTAAATTTAAACGATGCTTATGAAATAGCAAGGTATATAAAAGAAGTTAAAAAGAAAACACCTGTTAAGGTATATGTAAATACAAACTCTTTACATTTCCAATCAACTGATAAGTTTAAGGTATTTGGAAGTAATGGCTCTTATATATTTGTAGGTGACTACGAAGATATAATGGAAGTATTAGACAAACATGGTAATGATATAACAGATACTCATGTAGAATACGATAGAAGAAATTCTGCTATTCCTCTAAAAAATACTTTAAGTGAACATGCAAGAATTGAGCCAGGTGCAATAATAAGAGACATGGTTACTATAGAAAAAAATGCTATTGTAATGATGGGAGCTGTTATAAATATAGGAGCTGTTATTGGTGAAGGTTCTATGGTAGATATGAATGCTGTTATTGGAGCTAGAGGTACTCTTGGTAAAAATGTTCATTTAGGTGCTGGTGCTGTTGTTGCTGGTGTTTTAGAGCCACCTTCTGCTACTCCTGTTATAGTTGAAGATGATGTTTTAATAGGAGCTAATGCAGTTATTCTTGAAGGTGTTAGAATCGGTAAAGGTGCTGTTGTTGCAGCTGGTGCTGTTGTAACTACTGACGTAGAAGCTGGTGCTGTTGTTGCTGGTTCTCCTGCTAAAGTTATAAAAATGAAAGACGAAAAAACGGCTGACAAGACTAAACTTATGGAAGACCTTAGAAATTTAGATTAATTAAATAGTAATATATTAATTAAAAAGATTAATTAAAAAGGTGTCTCTGTATGAATTTAATTCATTGGAGGCACCCTCTTTTTTATAATATTTTTTCTCTTATTTATGCTTATTTTATTTATTTTTACAATTCTCTTATTCATTCTTGTAGCATTTTTATTTCTTGCTTATAAGTATTTTTATTTCCTTCAATATATCAACGAAACAAACTATTAAATTTTCTATAGCTTAATAAATAGAACTACTATTTACTACTGGTTGTGCATCTTTATTGCCACAAAGAACCACTAATAGATTACTTACCATAACTGCTTTACGTTCTTCATCTAAAGTTACAACATTATTTTCACTTAAATTAGTTAATGCCATCTCTACCATACTTACAGCCCCTTCAACAATCTTTTTACGTGCTGCTATTATAGCCTCAGCTTGTTGACGTTGTAACATTGCTGCTGCAATCTCTGGTGCATAAGAAAGGTGAGTAATTCTCACTTCACATACTTCAATTCCAGCAATATCAACTCTTGACTGTAATTCATCTTTTAATCTATCTGCTATTTCCTGACTACTGCCACGAAGAGATTTTTCATCTCCATCTTCAGACACATCATATGGATAGAGTCTTGAAATATTACGAATAGTAGAATCACATTGAATAGATAAAAAAGTATTATAATTATCCACATTGAACACAGCCTTTGTTGCATCTATAACCTTCCAAATTACAACAACTCCTATTATAATCGGGTTTCCTAATAAATCATTAACTTTCTGCTTTTCATTATTAAGAGTCATTGTTTTTAAAGATACTTTCTTACCTCTTGAATTAGTTGATATATCTACTTTTTCATCAGATGAAGATTTTGACACATTAATATATTGATTTTTAAATAAATTTTATGAGATATGAACTTATATTTAATATATATTAAATCTGGATGCAATTTTTTTAATATCTGGTAAGTTATAAGCTTATTATCACTAATATTATTTTATATAAATTGTATTAGTGATAAAATAAACTTATAGCAATATAACAAATTTTTATTAATTTCATAGGAGGAATTTATGTTGAAAGTTATAATTAGTGGTTATAATGGAACAATGGGAAGAGTGTTAGCTGAATGTGTAAAAAAAGATAATGAATTAGAGTTAGTTTGTGGTGTAGCTAGGTCTGCTGATGAAAAAAGTTATCATGGTGGTACAAAACTTTACAAAACAATGACTGATGTAACTGAAAAAGCTGATGTAATAATAGACTTTTCACATCATGAGACTTTAGAACCAATATTATCATATGCACTAAAAAATAATACACCTGTAGTATTGGCTACTACTGGATATGATGAAAGTGATTTAAACAAAATAGAAGAAGCATCAAAAAATATTCCTATATTGTTATCATCAAATACATCTCTTGGAGTAAACATTTTAATAAAATTAGTTAAGGATGCTTCAAAAATGTTAGAAAGTTTTGATATTGAAATCATAGAAAAGCATCATAATAGAAAAGAAGATGCTCCTAGTGGAACTGCTACTATGATAGCCAATGCAATTAAAGAAGTCTTACCTCAAAAGATAAATACACATGGGAGATATGGTAGAGATTGTAAAAGAAAATCAAATGAAGTTGGAATACACTCTATAAGAGGTGGTAATATAATTAGTGACCATGATGTTATATTTGCAGGTGATAATGAAGTTCTTACATTAAGTCATCATTCTCAATCTGACGAGGTATTTGCAAACGGTTCTATAGTTGCAGCTAAATTTTTAATTGGTAAGCAATCTGGACTTTATAAAATGTCAGATATATTAGGATAGGTTTTGTACATAATAAATCTCAATCTATTTAGATATTCATATTTTGTAATTTGAATACTCAATGGATTGAGATTTTAACATATATTCTTTTTTGCCTATAAAAATTCTTTTAACTATTATTTTATTTATTACCATGTAAAATCATATTGTTTGTTATTTATAGTTTTTCTTATTTATTATATTAATTATTGTATTCTATAAACTGATACATACCCAGCTGGAGAAGTACCTGTTGTACCTGAACCAAATGTAAAACTTAAAGTAACAGCTGCTGCTCTAGTATCAACCAAAAAGCTTAAACTTACACTTACATCTGATGAAGTAAGTGTATTTACTGCTTTTGCAACAAAGTTATTTTGAGCTGCTCCATTAAAGTTAGTAGTAATTGACATAAACCCTGCAAGCGAAAGCGTAGCACGTATACCAAAAGATACATTATATATCCCTCCAACTGCAAGATTTATAGTACTACTTGTTGGAAAAGTTATATTGGTTCCATTTATAAATGATGAGTTAAATGTCACTAGTGAATTATTTCCTAAGCTTGAAGAAGATACTATAAATTGTGCATTGTTTGATGCTAGTACTCCCGTTGCTCCTGTGTTTCCTGTTGGACCTGTTGCTCCATTTGCTCCGGTTGCCCCTGTGTTTCCTGTTGGGCCTGTTGCTCCATTTGCTCCAGTCGCTCCTGTTGGACCTATTGCTCCTGCTACTCCATTTGCTCCCGTTGCTCCTACTGCTCCTGTTGGACCTGTTGCTCCATTTGCTCCGGTTGCTCCCGTTGCTCCTGTCGCTCCAGCCACTCCGTTTGCTCCGGTTGCTCCCGTTGGGCCTATCACTCCATCTGCTCCCGTTGCTCCTGTTGCTCCTACTGCTCCGGTTGGGCCTGTTGCTCCATTTGCCCCAGTTGCTCCCGTTGCTCCGGTTGGTCCTACTGCTCCATCTGCTCCAGTCGGACCTGTTGCTCCAGTTACTCCCGTTGAACCTATCGCTCCGTCTGCTCCCGTTGCTCCTGTTGAGCCAGTTGGACCTATCTCTCCATTTGTCCCAGTGGCTCCTGTTGCTCCTGTTGGACCTATCGCTCCATCTGCTCCTGTCGCTCCCGTTGCTCCTGTATTTCCCGTTGGACCTATTGCTCCATCTGGACCTGTTGCTCCTACTGCTCCGGTTGGACCTGCTTCTCCATCTGCTCCGGTTGGACCAGTTACTCCTATTGGACCTGTTGACCCAGTGGCTCCGTTTGCTCCAGTTGCTCCTATACTTCCTGTTGGTCCTGTAGCTCCTGTATTTCCTGTTGGTCCGGTTGCTCCAGTCTCTCCATTTGCTCCTGTCACTCCTGTATTCCCTGTTGCTCCTGTTATCCCATTTGCTCCGGTTACTCCAGTTGCTCCTGTGTTTCCTGTTGGGCCTGTTGACCCAGTGACTCCTGTTGCTCCTGTTGGACCTGTTATTCCATTTGCTCCTGTTGCTCCTGTATTTCCTGTTGGACCTGTAGAGCCTGTTATTCCATTTGCTCCTGTTGCTCCTTTATTACCTGTTGGACCTGTTATTCCATTTGCTCCTGTCGCTCCTGTATTCCCTGTTGGACCTGTTATTCCATTTGCCCCTGTTGCTCCTGTCGCTCCCCTAGGACCTGTAGAACCTGTTATTCCATTTGCTCCTGTTGCTCCCATATTTCCTGTTGGACCTGTTATTCCATTTGCTCCTGTTGCCCCTGTATTTCCTGTTGGACCTGTTATTCCATTTGCTCCTGTTGCTCCTGTTATTCCTCTAGGCCCAGTCGGGCCTGTTGGACCCGTAGCACCAGTTGGTCCTGTTGCACCTACATCTTGATATAAGCTTGGAGCTGAAAGACCATTGTAATCACTCATATAATTAATCCTCCTTCTTTTAAAGGTAGAGTAATACTCTATAAATATCGAGTATTCCCCTATATAATTATATGAGTCGACAATTTTTTATGTGAAAATATATCTATTTACTTATATCAACATTTATGCTTTGATTTCTAAACGTTGTTATATTATTCATTTCTTTATTCCAGTCTTCTATTATTGGAGTAATACTTATCTTTTTAACATCCTTTTTAATTTCATACTCTAAAGAAGATTCAAAATAATTACCCTTAGAATAACTTAAGTCATATCCATCTGAACCACCAATTAATTCTAAATTTTTTCCTCTTCCATCTTTAAGCATAAATTCTAGTATCTTTGGCGTATCATCATCTTTATTAAAAAAGCCTCAACACGATTAATAAAAATCATATTAAGGCATCTACAAAATTATATAATTGCTTATCTATCTTCATCAGTAACATTGAATATATACGGAACATTTCTATAGTAATCACCAAAATCAAATCCATATCCAACTACAAACTTATCTTCTATTTCAAATCCACAATAATCTGGCACTAAATCAACTTTTCTTCTGCTTGGTTTATCCAAAAGAACACAACATTTTAAACTAGCTGGGTTTTTAGCTTTTAGATGTTTCAATACAAAATCCATAGTAAGTGCAGAGTCAGTAATATCATCTACAACCAATACATCATATCCTGCTACATCAGTAGTTACATCTGAAACTACTTTAACCTTTCCAGTACTTTCTTCACTATTTCCATAACTAGATGTAGTCATAAAATTAACTCTAAGAGGTAAATTTATATTTCTAACTAAGTCTGCACAAAATATAAAGCTCCCTTTTAATAAAGATACTACCATAAGATTTTTATCTTTATAATCTTTTTCTATAATTGCTCCTAATTCTTTTAATTTATCTTTAATTTTTTCTTCTGAATACAACACTTCCCATTTTTTTGTTTCTATATCCATAAAAAGACCTCCAATTGTAATAATCCTTCTTAATTTTATAAGAGATTGCTCACTTTTTCAATACTCTTATTCAATATTAGCCAATATTATTGAGTTTTTAAGTACATTCAACAATTATTAACAATGTATCTTATATTTTAAGTAGTTCATATACTAATCCTAAATTACATACTATATATTTTAGACAAAAAAAAGAAAAAACTTGCACTAACAAGTTTTTTCTATTATACATAAATTTATACATAATCATATCTTAAAATACTAGTCAACTTTATTCATATCATTCATTACATTTAAGATTATCTCATCTGTTATAGACATCCCTTTATCACTTACTCTACCTAAGTTTTGTATACTTTGCTCAACACTTGAACCAACTATACCATTTAGTGGTGGTACAAAACAATCTTGCTTAGCTATTATAGCACTTTGTATAGCCGCAGATGCAGCAGAAGATAATTTTAATGCACAACCAGCTTTTGCACCATCACATATCATTCCACTTAAATCGGCTATCATATTTTCTATAGCTCCTTCTATTTGCTTTTCAGTACCATTCATAAGCCAAGAGATACCAGCAGTTGCTCCAGTAGATGCAGCAACACCACATCCACATACAGCAGATAATCTTCCTGTATAGTTCTTAATATAACCAGTTACTAGATGAGATATAGCCAAAGCTTTTGCTAGTCTTTCATCAGATTGTGGGAATTTTTTATTGTAAGCAACTATTGGAAGAATTGCTGTTAAACCATGATTTCCACTACCATTTGAACTCATAACAGGCATTTTTACTCCTGCCATTCTTGCATCTGAAGCTCCAGCAGTCAGCATCATTGCATAATTTATAACATCATTACCTAAAATACCTTCTTCCATAGATTTTTTAATTCCATATCCAACACCAATACCAGTTTTTTGCTTTAATCCATATTCAGCCATTTCTTCATTCATTTTTACTCCATCTAGTAAAAATTCTATATCTTTAAAATCAATGCCTTCTACATTTTTTATTAATTCTTGTATAGTTACAGTGTCCATTAAATTTTCAGCTTTTTCTGCTGTATCACTTGAAGCAGATACTTTTGGTTCATTATCTAATAATACTTCCCCATCTTTTTCTAAAAATGTAAAATTATCATGTTTAGTTCTTATTCTAACTTTAGCAATATGATTTGCTCCTTTTAACACAACTTCTATAAACACTTTCTCTCTTGTATCAGCAGGTGTTATTGATAGAGGAGTATTATCCATATAATCCTCAGCTATTTTAACTTCTTCTTTTGTTAGAGTCTCTAATACACTTAGCCCATTTTCAGAATGACCACCTACTATACCTAAAGCTGCTGCTATTTTTAATCCTAATCTTTCAGTACCTGGTATACCTACGCACATACCATTTTTATAGATACTAGGGCTAACTAGCATACGATTTTCAACGATTTCTTCTCCTAATAATTCTTTTGCCTTTGCACATGCTAGGGCTAAAGCTACTGGTTCAGTACATCCTACTGCTGGCTTAACTTCTGCCTTTAATATTTCCACCAATTCTTTTCTTATATCTCTCATTATATATAAACCTCCCAATTAAGTTTAGATTTAGTACTCAAATAATTCTATTAAATAATTTCTTATATATTTATAGCAAAATACATGCCATATTTTTTATTTCTGTTCATATTTTCAGCATGATATTCTATAATTGTTGATATGACTGCTTCCATATATATTTTTTTTTATTTACATAGAGGATTTATATTTTTTTAAATGGAGAAATGGATGACAATTTCGCAAAAAGACAAAAAAAAATCTCAAAATGAGATTCTATATCATTTTGAGACGAATAATACATATTATTTTTTACCTTTGAAACAATCCTCTGTATTTACATTATCCTTCTTAATAATTTTAACTTTACATCTGATTTTATTTTTTTGGATGCTTATACATCTACTATTTTTATAGACTTCTACTATTTGTTTGTACTTAAATTTTATATAGCTTTATATAGTTTTTATTACATTCTTACATTACTATGAAATTATATTGTATTTTTCAATTTTTCTATATAATGTGGCTCTTGATATTCCAAGTGCCTTTGCTGTTAATTCTTTATCTTTTTTATAATCTTTATATTTATTTAAAGCTTTTATTATCTCAATCTTTTCAAGTTCATCAAGTGGAACTATCCTATCACTTTTAACTTCTAATTCTTCTACAGATGTATTTTTAATTTTTTGAGGAATTACATTCATTGTAATTATCGGAGATGAAGACATATTCACACTATATTCAATAATATTCTGTAATTCTCTTATATTACCTGGCCACTTATATTCAATCATAGAATCGACAACCCTACTATCTATATCAATAACATTTTTATCTAGCTTTTTTGAATACTCTTTAACCATATGCTTGATTATAAGTGGTATATCTTCTTTTCTTTCTCTTAGACTTGGTAGTTTTATAGGTATAACATTTAATCTATAATATAAATCTTCTCTAAAAGTACCATTTTGAACCATTTTTTCTAAATCTTTATTTGTGGCAGCGATAATTCTTACATCTATCAAAACATTTGATTTACTTCCAATCTTGTTAAGCTCTTTTTCTTGTAATACTCTCAATAACTTTGACTGTAAATGCAAACTCATATCTCCTATTTCATCTAAAAAGATACTTCCTTTATGAGCTACTTCAAACATTCCAAGCTTTCCACCTTTTTTAGCCCCAGTAAAAGCACCCTCTTCATATCCAAATAATTCACTCTCTAATAAATTATCTGGTATGGCTGCACAGTTTACAGCTATAAAAGGATTATCTACCCTATTACTATGGTTGTGTATGGCTCTTGCAAAGAGTTCTTTACCTGTTCCACTTTCTCCAGTAATAAGTACTGTCGAAGTTGATTTAGAAGCTATTAAGGCTTCTTTTTTAGAATTTCTTATAGCCACACTTTCTCCAATTATATTTTCCAATTTTATCTTATAATCCTTATTTATCTTATTGTAGTTTTTTATAGCATCTCTTTTATCTATAAAGTCAATAACATATCCTTTTAACTCATTTTTTAATACTATTTTATTGATGTTATATATTCCCTTTGAATCATATCCATACCCCTTATAAAAAAAACTACATGATTTGTCCTTTTTAAAGTTATTTATAGAAGGCTTCTTTATAAAATCTAATTCAACAAATATGTTTTTGCCAGTTATATTATCTTTTATATTAAAAAGCTCTTTAAACTTTGAATTATATTTATCAATCTTGCCATCTACATCAATAGACACAACAGCCTTATCCATATTGTTTAATAGTGTCTCTAATTTTTTCTTTTCTAATTCTAGTTCATACGTTTTAATTTGAGCTTTTAATTTATTAGATATTAAATCTGCCATCTTACCTAAAAAGTTTATAAGACCATTTTTATTATTTTCTATAATCTGTGCTTGCTCTTTTGTAAAGGCTATAAGACCTATAACACCATGAGAATCACCATCACATATAATAGGACAACACACTTCTGCAAACTCTACACAAGCCCCATTCTTATAACATTCTCTACATATATCACTACTCTTTGGGTCATCAATTAGTATTGTAATCTGTTCTGTAAGTGATTTTTTAAAAGCCGTATATTTATCTACTTTCTCACCTATTTTGTCTATATATACTCCTGTACCTGCAATCCTAAATAACTCCTTATTTACTATAGTTACATCTATATTGAGTACTGACACTATAGCTTCAGCTATATTTTGAATATCAGATTTTATATATTCTAAACCTATCATAATCATCATTCCTTATTTTTCTTTAACATGAGTATTTGTCTTATTTCTTTAAGAATCAAGTATATTTTATTTAAAGTAAATTGGATTGACATTAGGATTACAAAGAGCATAACAATTATTATTAACTCATAATTTATTTCCATCTAAACATCTCCTTATAACAAAAGACTAGGCTCAACCTAGTCTTTTATATTATATCCATATTTATATTTTAACTCATTTATCTTCTTTTTCCCACATAAATATATTTTAATTTATTTGACTCTTTAATCATGCCGTCAAAGTTTAATCTTGAAAATATATTGAATACTTCATGTGGATAGTGAATCTTTGTAACGGAACCACAAAACTTATGTTTAAGATAGTTTAACTTAACTTTTAAATTTTTTAAATTTAAATCCTCTAATATAACCTCTCCATTGCCCTTTAATACTCTTTGTATTTCAGATGAAGCTTTTTCACAATCTGTAATAACATTAAATTGGTCTACTATTATTATCTTGTTGAAATGATTATCATCAAATGGTAGAAACTCTAACTTACCTTTAACTACATTGCAATTTTCATTATACACTAAAGAATAACAGACATCTTCATAGTTACTATTCTCCAGTATAGTTACAGAAGTCCCAAGACCTCTCAATCTCTTGCCTAGGTTTCCTATATGACCAACAAGCAATATTTTATCACCTACATTATACTCAATTGTATCCAAAAAACATTCTAATTCATCAGATGTATATTTAGCTTTAACCGGCTGTCTATTTATCTGATATAATATGCTTTTCACAATGCTTCACCTCTTCATTTCCTCAATTATAAATTATGTACAGATTACATTATAATAAATGGAGAGCAACTATTCAAGAGATATTTCATTAGTATTTTTTTAAACAATCTTTATACATTTTAATATGTTATTATATCAAACTTATTAGTATTTTATTCATAAAAATCAGTCTACTTTTTATGCCTATTCATTGTTATTTTCATCCAATTTTTTTATTTTCGATATGGATACTTCATATGCCATTTTTTTAACCACATTATTTTCATCTATCTTTTTCTCATATTCTCTACTTTGAACCCTACCCCAAAGCTGTATCCTGTCTCCAACCTTTAGATTCTTTGCAAACTTAGCATTTCTTCCCCAAACTATTGATGGGATATAGTCAGATTTGTTATAAGGTCTGTTTATAGCCACTAATAAATCGGTTATTTCCCTCCCTAAAGGGGTTTTCCTATACACAGGTTCCTTACATACATATCCATCTAAAAATATACTATTAGGGTCTTTATTTTCCTCATCTATGCTCTTTATTTCTCTGACAAATACTGTAAGCACTAATCTATTTTTATTATTTAACGTTTTATTATATGATCTTAATTGACCTACAACATTGACTAAATTTTGTTTATCAAGGTCAATATCTTGGAGAAGTCTTTCTGATACAGTCATTGGAAGTATATCAAAAGAATCGCTTAGTCTGTTTATTTTTATTTTCATATTATAAAATTTTTCTCCAAATATCTCATGACTAAATTCTAGCTTATTGTCTAACTCCCCTCTTAAGTTTACTACGTTATTCTCATCTTTAACAGCTATCATATTTTATCCCTCCACAATTGTTAATTCTTATATTTCTGGTATCAGCTTATATAATAAATATATTTGTAAGGGATGTATTTTATTACAAATCTTTGAGTGCTGTTTAAAAGTTTTTATTTAGTTATAAATTTCATTTAATATTTTACTTTTATGATTATAAAATTATTATATTTTTATACCACATATACTAATCAAGCTATCTATTTCAGTGTTGGATTAATTACAAAATTCTTATTATATAATTATTAAGTCATATATAACTTAAATTTAACCACTATATACAAGCAATTTCAACAGATTAAATTTATTCAAACAATTCAGATAAGTATTAAGTCACTATAAACTTATTTTTCTCAAGTATAAGTTATAATAGACTTATTATAACTTATACTTTTATTAATCTGTATTAATATATGAACATTTATTGAACTTATTGATTATAAAATTTAAATATTTAGCTTTAAATTATGCTTTAATCCTTAAAAATACAACAATTTTTATATTAAATCTACTAAATTACTATATATATTGCATAATTGGCATGTTAATTGCTTTATATAATTATAATAAATAAAAAACTGCTCTAAAATATTAATTCAATATTTTAAAGCAGTTTATAATCTTTATTATTAGCTGTAATATTTAATAAACACTAAGTAGTCTTTAACTAAGCAGTCTTTTTGTTTTTATTTGCAGCCATTATCATTGTAGCAGAAGTGTAAGCTATAACAACTATTACTAATGCTTTTAATATATCCATTGGTAAAGTTTTTACTATATATGCAGCTACGAAAACTCCTATTAAACCACAGATAGCTATTATAACTGATGCTTTTTTAGTATACGCATCTTCTTTTATGAATTTCATACTTGCAACTGGCATTAATAATGCACAAGAACCCATAACTATTGGGAACGCAACTTTTGCAGACATTCCTAAGAAGTAAACCATTGCCATACCTGGAGCATATAAACCTATACCAGCTGTCATTAAAGCTCCTAGTATAAAGTTTCCTACTACACCTATTACTAATTTAATACCAGTAAGTCCTAATTCATTTCCTCCACCTGGTAATAAGTTAACCCAAGGATGACCTAATAACATTAATACTGCTGTTAATGCTAGAGTTACACCCATAACAAGTTGTATTTTTCTCTCGTCCATCTTAGCTATTATTCCTGCACCTATGTATGAACCAACAGCTGCTGCCACAACCATAGATACTAGAGTAACACCATCAACTGGTATGATTGATGTAAATATGAATGCTTCTGTAACAACTGGAATAGTATGTGCTACGTTTAATGTCCCAGGCATTTTTTTATCTGGTATATTTAATTTTAAAGCTTTTGACATTGCTATTGTTGGAGCAAATGATCCTATTCCTAATGTATCAAAGAAGTCTGTTATAAATCCTGTTACAGCAACTTTTGGAGTACTTTGTTCTTCTAGTTTCCCCTCTTTGTTTGCTTTAGCTACGTCTTTACCAAACACAACTGCAAAGATTGCTGCGAATACTACATATAATGCCTTTAAGATTGCTACCATAATCCATCCTCCTATTTTTTTATTTTTTCATATATTCTGAATCTTATAGCCTAAAAGCTATAGAATAGTAGACAAGTGGCTACTATTCTATTTTAATTTCCCAATTTATTTATTACTTATTTAAGAATAAATCCATGTTTAAGTGGATCTTCTTCATCTATTACAAAATGATTAAATCCAGTTATATAAGCAGAACCAGTTATTTTAGGTACTACAGCATTGAAATCTGCAACTTTAGTTTCCTCAACTATTTCACCTTTGAATAAAGTTCCTAATATACTTTCATATACGAATTTTTCTCCTACTTTTAATTCACCTTTAGCATGTAAAGTAGCTAATTTAGCACTTGTTCCAGTTCCACATGGAGATCTGTCAACTTGACCTTGACCAAATATAACTACGTTTTTGTAAGTAGCTTCTTGATGAGTTGGCTCATCATATATTTCAACTAAGTCTACAGTTTTTATATGAGCTAAAGTTGGATGTTGTATTTCTATTTTCTCGTTTATTATGTCTCTAAGTTTCATAGCTAGCTCAGTTAATTTACCAGCATTTTGAGGTTCTATTTTTAAACCTAATTGACTTGCATGTATTATAGCAAAGAAGCTTCCACCAAATGATATGTCAAATTTAACAGTTCCAACACCTGGTAAGTCAACTTCAACACCTTCTTTATATAAGAAAGCTGGTACGTTTAAGAATGATACTTCTTTAGCTTTTCCATCTACAACTGTAACATCTCCTCTTATTATTCCTGCTGGAGCTTCCATAACTACATGAGTTATAGGTTCTACTGCTGGAACTACACCTGTCTCTATAGCTGCTGTCATAGCTCCTATTGTACCATGGCCACACATATTAAGGTATCCGCCACCGTCCATGAAGATTATTCCAAAGTCAGCATCTGGGCAACAAGGTTGAGTCATTACAGAACCAAACATATCATTATGTCCTCTTGGCTCTAACATTATAGCAGTTCTTAAATAATCTAGATTTTCTTCTAAATATGCTTTTTTCTCAGGCATAGAATTTCCTTTTATATTAGGTATTCCACCTACAACTATTCTAGTTGCTTCACCTGCTGTATGAGAGTCTATAGCTTGTATACTTCTGCTAAATTTCATATCAAATTCCCCCTTAGGTTTATTTTGCGTCTTTACGCATTTTTAATTTTAGGAAAGCCAATGCTTTTTTAACATCAACTTCATCCATGTGATTGTCTCCAACTACTTCTGTTTCTATGTAGCCTGTTATCTTTTTATAATCAATTATGGTAGCTTTATCCAAATATGGATTGGTAATTACTAGTCCATCTGCTCCCATAATAGTAAGACCTACTGTAGGTATATCTGATTTTACAAACTCTGCTATAGCATTTGTAAAATCAATATGCTGGTTTCCTGCCATATCTAAAGTTATAATCACTCCACCAGGTCGCAATGATTCAATCCATCTTCCAAGTCTAGTTGCTAAAAATGTTTTCCATTCATTGTACTCTGATGTCCCAACTACAACCACTCCTAACAAGTCTATGTTAGAATCATTATCTATGTTTTCTCATTTTAAGTTTTAAAAATGCTAAAGCTTTTCTAGCATCTATTTCATTTGTGTTGTTTTCTCCAACAACTTCTGTCTCAATACCTTCTTTTGATTTGTTCATATCAACTATGGTATCCATATATTGATTACTTACAACAAACTTAGCTTGAGTACCATTAAATGTCACTCCAACTACAGGTATATCTCTTTTTCCTATTTCTTCAAATGTGTTAGCGTAATCAACATGTGAGTTTCCCCAACCATCTGATGAAACTATAGCACCATCTACTCTCATGGCTTCTAGCCAAGCGGCCGTTCTTTGTCCCACGAAGGTTTTATTTTCATTTCCATCTGGAGTTCCTACTACTATTACTCCAAGTAAATCTACATCCTTATCACTTTCAACTATGTCTAAAAGTGGGTCTCTAAAGTGATGAAGAGATGTCTCTTTTGTTGAAGGTCCTATTCCCATAATATCCACCTCTCTTAAGTCATAGCTCTAAGGGCACCATCTCTGTATTCATTAGGAGATATAATCATAGGTACATTTCCCATATCTATGATTGATGTTCCTCCTTCAAATCCACTAGGTTCCTTTGAGAATAACTGATTGTCATACATAGCACCTTGACCTGCTATTTGTTTCACTATGACAACCTTTTTTGCATTTGGTCGAATTTTGTCAAAATATTCACGAACTTGAGTAGCATTTCTTCCGTCTTCCATTTTCAAAGACGCTCTTATTTCTTGCATAAAATCATCACATGCTCTAAAAGCTGCAAGTGGAAGTGTTCTTTCAAAAGGTAAACCTCCCTTTAAAGTTACATCTACATGAATTATATAATCTTCAACTGATGGAGTTCCACATCTACCAAACACCATTTGTTCTCTCAAAATTCCCTCTGAAGAACCAAATTCATGCATTTGATTTCCATCTTCATCTGCACCAGTTAACATTACATATACACCAGTTAAAGTATGTGTAATTCCCTCTCCCAGTCTGCCTAAAACTTTGGTTGATATTGGTATAATGTCCATAATAGTATTAATTTCCCTGTCATAATCTCCAGGTTTTATAATGTCTACTTTTATGTCTGTTATTAAATCTTCTCTTTCTTTTATTTCATCTATACTTGATAAATTGATTGTAAGTACATCTTTCTTTATAGAAGTTTTTGAACCGAAATTAACTTTATTCATATGAAACGGTTTTATAACAAGCCTTCTCATTATTTTTTCTTCCATAATATCCACCTTTGTTCTTAAAACCCTTCTCCTAACTGTGTAGGAGAAGGGTTCTATATTTTCAAATATAAATTACATTTTAAACGTGAGCTTTATATTCGTATGGTAATGGAACTATCTTACCAGCAGATGGTATTGCAACTAATTGCTCTAATGTATCTCTTAATATATGTGTTTGCATTTCTATGTTATGTGGTTCACCAGCATTAGCACCCATTGGAACTAATGGAGCAACTGCTCTAGGAGTTCCGTTTTGTCTAACTACTGGAGGAAGAGCTGCTATTATTATTGTAGGTATTCCAGCTTCCTCTATTGCTCTCTGCACGATCACGGCAGTTCTATGGCAAGTACCTCAGCCAGCTGTCATAACTACACCGTCTACTCCCTCTTCCTTAAGTTTAGCAGCGATAGCAGGACCAGTTTCTTCAGTGAAGACATGTTGGTTTCCTCCACCACCCATGAATGCATAGTGCATAGGAGCTACTCCTTTGATAAATCCTTCTGCAGCTAATTCATGTAATCTATCTATAGGGAACATACAGTTTATATCTTTGTTTACATCTCCATTGTCATATCCACCATGTGATACCATCATTTCATCAACTGTAGCTGTATTAGGTATAGCTCTAAATGAAGTATCTCCTGCTAGATTGAATCTCTTGTCAGATTTTAAATGAACACCAGCTGCTGTAGCTAAAGCTATAGTCATATCTTTTAATTCTTTAGTTACAGGAGTCCAAACTGGAGGAGGTGTTATTGGAACGAATATTTCAGATTGAAGTCCTTGTACTGTTGTAAGGCTCATATATTTCCTCTCCCTTCTATTTTCAAACGATTATTTATTATTTTTCTTCTTGTTTTGATTGCATTTCTGCTTGTTTTTCTTTTTCTCTCCTAATATTTTCTACATACTCTTGATTAGGTTCTGGACTTAATACCTCAGGATAGCTTAGCATGAATCCAACTTCTTGACCTATCTTAAGTTCGTAGTCAGTTATAAGCATTCTATTAGGTATTTTAAATTGTCCAAGTCTACCTTTTAGGTCTATAGTTACTCCACCACCTTTGATGTCAACTATAATACCTTCATAAAAAGTCTCTGATGAGATATATTTTAACCTATCCATTATAATTCTACCTCTCTATACTGTTTTAAACTTGGATCTAAATTTATATTATTATCTAAATCTTAGTTGTTATCTAAATTTTAGTTTTCGTCTTTTTCGTATATTTCTCTTCTTTTCTTACTCATTGGTAGAGACTGCTCATTCTCTTCTAATACTATTTTTTCTCCTGTAACTTTTTCTATAGCCTCTATGTTATTTAATTTAACATTTGGATTCCATTTTCTTTCAGGAGCTTTAACTTCTACACCTGATATAGCATTTTTAAGCATTGCCATTATTCTAACAGCATCTTCTGGAGCTAAAGTATTATTAGATAATATTTCATTCTCTATACCTTGCTTAGACTTATTGTTGTCTACCATGTGAGTCATGTATTTATTACCAACAACTAGAGCACCTTGAACAGCTGAGAAACTTACACCAACTACTGGTATACCTCTCATACCTATTTGCTCTATGTGAGATGCGAAGTCTATATGGTTGTTTCCGAAACCTTCAGTAGTTACTACAGCTCCATCAACTTCCATAGCTTCAACTAACATACCTAATCTCTTAGATACATAGAATTTCTCAGCGTTTACTTGTGGAGAACCAACAAATACAACACCTACTAAATCTATTTCTTCATCTTCCATAGCTCTTATTACTAATGGCTCTCTCCAGTAATGTCTTGACATTTCTTTTGATGCAGGTCCTATACAAGTTAATGCATGGATACCACCATCTAATACTTCAAGTGGAGATAATACAACTGGCATGTTTCCTAAGTCAACGTTTGGTTGAGCTCCTAATGTACCAACTGGCTCAACTGGTAATATTAGGTTGTCATGCATTGCACCTTGTCCCATTATTTCTTTTATAACAACAACTTTCTTTTTACCTTCTCTTCTGTATTGCTCTATTACTTCTTCATCAACTACTAAAGAGTTGTCAACTTTCTTTAATGCTTCTCTTATTTCTTGAGTTACATAGTCAAATGCACGGTGAGCAGCTAGAGGTCCTGGTCTTTCCATGTTAGTTCCTGCTTTTATTGTTACTTGACCTTTGATGAATATTTCACCTTTGTCAGCAGCACCTGGTCTACCCCACATCATAGTAGTATTTAACTCACCTTCTGAAGAACCGAATTCACCTATTTGAACTCCATCTTCATCTGTACCAGTTAATACCATTACAGCTCCGTCTATAACTCTTGTTATACCTGAACCTAATTCGCCTTCTTCTTTAGTCGCGATTGGTTGTATATCTAATACAGCTTCACTGTAAGTTTCATATTTATCAGGAGTTATTATTTCTAACTTCATATCTACAACTAACTCTTGAGTTTCATTAGCTTCTTTACATATTTCTTCTGCATTTCTAATGTATAAAGTAGTTCCTTCTATTTTAGTTTCATCAGCAAATTCAACTTTATCTATTTTAAAGTGTCTTTTAGTTAAGCTTCTTAAAAGCTTCTTTTCTTCAACTTTTGGAGCTACTTCTGCTACTTCACTTGCTACTGGAGCAGCAACGTTTGCTGCTGGAGCAACAACTCCTGCTTGACCAGCTACTGATAAAGGTATTTCTAAGCTTATATTCTTACCTTCACCTATGTGTATTTTAACTGTTTCACCTATAACTCCTGTGTTTACTGGAACTACTGCAGCTTCTGCTACTGGAGCTGCTTCTATTACTTCTTCTACTGCTTCTTCTTTAGCCTCTCCTGCTTTGTATCCTTCTACGTTATCTGTAGTCATTGGAGAAAGAGCGTCTAAAGTTTCTTTTAACTTAGCTCCTAGTACTTGACCTATAGTTAATCCATTTTCTGGTATTGTTAATAATCCAGAATCCTCTAAGTCTGCAAATATTGCTGGATCTTCTAAGTTTTCTGGCGCTATAATTGTTCCCGCTTCAAATCTACAACAACAAACTGCTGGGTCATTTGCATGGGCTTGAGCTGTTTCTAAAGTTATTGACATAGTATAAAATACCTCCTTACATTATTTTCTTATTTATTATTTTAAATCTCAATTTCTCAACAGGTAACCCCTTAACTGAGAAATTAAGTAAATTAAAACCTACATAATTTGTTATGATTAATATTATTTTTTTCTCACTTGAAGTCACTTTATATTATAAGCAATTCCTATGCCAACTTATTAACAAAAAGTTTTTTTCTATAATAGATTCTCCATCTATCGCTATTTTTAGCCAAACATTATATAAATATTTATTTAAAATATGTTATTTTTTGTATTTGTAAACATTTTCTCAAATAAAAAAAGTGTCAATTAATCAACACTTTTTTGTTTTTTTTAACATACCCATATATATAATGTTGTTACAAGCATTGGTTTTACTAGCTTTCAAATTAAAGTTTATCATTTTGTCAAAATTTAGTCATGTGTCATATTTTAGACACATCTATTTTATATTGGTCTATCTTATAATACAATGTTGTTCTTGGTATATTTAATATTTTGGCTGCTTTAGCCTTATTTCCATTAGACATTTTAAGTGCCTTCGTTATGTTCTTTATTTCAATCTTTTGAGTTGCCTTAGTCAAATCCAAAGGATACTCTTCTTCTTCAGTACTATTATTTGTAGAATCCATCATATAACTTGGTACATCATCCACATCTATTTTAGAATTTTGGGACAATACAACAATATTTTCAATTGTATTTTTTAATTCTCTGATATTTCCTTTCCATCTATAGTTTTGAAATATATCTATTACATCTTTACTAATTGTAAGAACAGGCTTATTATTTTGTTTGCATATCTCTTCTAGAAAGCTATGAACCAATAATCCTATGTCCTCTTTTCTCTCTCTAAGTGGAGGAATCTTTATCTCCACAACATTTAATCTATAGTATAAATCTTCTCTAAATTTTTCTGCCTTTACCATTTTACCTAAGTCCTTATTGGTAGCTGATATTATTCTAGGATTTATTTTTATTGTAGTATCTCCACCAACTCTTCTTATTTCTTTTTCTTGCAGCACCCTAAGCAATTTAGCCTGCATGCTAAGAGGTAAATCAGCAATTTCATCTAAAAATACAGTTCCATCCTTTGCAAGTTCAAATATACCTATTCGACCTTTTTTGCTTGCTCCAGTAAATGCACCTGATTCATACCCAAAAAACTCACTTTCAAATAGTTCATTTGGTATTGCACTACAGTTAACTGGTATAAATTGACCTTTTCTCTCACTATAATCATGAATAGCTCTTGCAAATACTTCTTTACCTGTACCACTTTCACCCCAGATAAATATACTACTATTCGTTCTAGCTACCTGTTTTGCAACCGCTTTCGATTTTTCCAATTTATAACTTTTACCTAAAATCTTATCAAAACTACCTTTAGATAAATTTTTAACTTCATTTTTTAGATATTTTAATGTATCATTTACTTTTTCAAGCTCAAGAGCTAGTATCTTAGCTTCTGTGACATCAACTTCTGTACATACAACTCCGATAAATTCGTCCTTATAAAATATAGGATTTGCATGAACCAACGCATACATATTTTCTTTTTTATCAGTAAAATACAGGTCACTCATTCCAACTTTGCTATTTAGTACTTTTTCTGAAATAGTGTTTTCCAAAAATTCATTCATCTGTCGACCAACGATGTCTTCAGACTTTATATCATATCTTTCCTCCATAAACTTATTCCACAAGATAACAACACCTTCGTTATTTATAGCACAAATTCCTTCTTTAATTTGACCTATAATATATTTCAAGGTCAATCCATAGTCTTCTAAATGCATATATAGATAATCCCTAATATGCTCTTGTTTTAGAACTCCAATAATTTTATTATCTTTGAGAACAGGAAGAATTCCTATATTTTTTAATATCATTATATCTCTACATTCATCTAAGGTTAAACCTTCGCTGACATATATTACGTCCTTTTTCATTATAAGTTTTACTGTTTGGCCTTCATACTTTTTATGCATCTCATAAAGATTATTTATATCCGTCATGGATATAATGCCTTTTAATTTGCCAGATGAATCTATTACCATTAGAGTTTTTGTGTTGCTTTTTATCATTTCTTTTATTGCATCTTCAATTCTTGTGTCTTCGTCTATAGTTGTAAATTTTGTATCCATTACCTCTTCTACTTTTTTTACTTCTGGTATCGAAAACATAAAGTCCCCCCTTTATAGTAGTACATCATCAGAACTTATTTATATATATTTATTCTAGCATATCATAATAATTATTTATTAGATAATTATTATTAAAATTTCTTAAGTAATTAGTATATAAATTTATATAATCACTTTAAAATTTATAATTAAATTTATACAAATGAAATCAAGTGAATTATACCCTTAGTCTATTATTTTTTCAATACTATTTTCACCTTCAAAACATTTTTCTATTCGCCAAACAATTAATGAACACCTATATCTAATTATAAATTTAAGAATATAATTAAAGTGAATACTTCTAAATAAACCATCTTTACATAAAAAAAGTCTCAAAACGATTTTTAAATCACTTTGAGACAATTTATTTTAAACTTAATAATAAATAATAATCTAGATTAATTTCTTTTTCTTTTACATTGATACGCTAATCCACAAATTGCAATGATACTAATAAATACATATGACATCATCTGAGTTTCATCACCTGTTTTTGGTGATTTTACTACTATATCATCATTTGATGGTACTGGTGGATTTACTACAGTATCATCTGTTGATGATTCTGGTGTCTTTTCCACTGTATTACTTACTGGTGGTACTGGTGGATTTATTACAGTATCATCTGTTGGTGGCACTGGTGGATTTATCACTGCATCATCTGATGGTGGTACTGGTGGATTTATCACTTCATCATCTATTGGTGGTGATGGTTTAGGCTTATGTCCATTTGTATCATCTGATGGTGGCACCGGTGGATTTACAACATCATCCGTTGGTAGACCTATGTTAAAGTTAACTTCTTGACCATTCTTTTTCTCTATTGTATAGCTTAATAAGTTTTGCTTACTAGATGGTAATAAAGATGAATGGTCTTTTTGTCCTAAATCAAATACTGCCTTATAATATTGAATAGCTTTTGGAAAAATATAATCATAAGATACAGCAGAAATATTAGCCTTCGCATCTGGCTTTCCAACACTCTTAAGTTTAAATTTATGTTGTGTTGAAACTTCTATTTCACCTGTACCTATTATGTTACCATTTTCATCATAAGCAGTTACTCCATCTGGTAATCTTAACTTTACTACACCACTATAACCTACCAAGGCCACAGCTTCTGTTTCATAAGTGCCATCTTCATTTTTTTCAAATTTAATATCAGTTAAACCATTGCTTAAACTAGGTTTTCCTGTATCATTTGGCTTTAACTCTTCACGACCTGCTTTTAACAATGCTTCCAAATAAGCTTTTACATTTATCGCTACTTCTTTCTTCTTTTGATACTCAGCTCTTTCTTCTTCAGTTTTTGCATTTTCTATAAATCTATCACAAAGGTCTATAGAACCTTGATACTGATTAAGTCTTTCTTGTTCATCTATTTGTCCAAGAATAATCCAAATTGCACTTTGAGTAGCTGAGTAAGTCATTAATTCATTTTCTTCTCCACCTAAATTAAATTGTTGCTTATATCCAAATCCATCAAATTCAGAACCTGCATATAGTATAGATTTAACTGCATCTTCATTTTGATTTTCTTGACCATTAAAATCTTCTGCTGGCAAATATGGGCTCTTCCCATCACTACTTGGAGGTTTTAAATGGTTATTATAACAAAATGCAGTTTGCTCTCCATCTTCACCTTCTATCACATATTTGTTATCTTTTGTACTTGCTCCTATAAGACCCTCTATTACATAGTCAAAAGTTAAAGTCTTCGTAATATCATTAAATCTTATATCATAATAAGACCTATCTGAACCATCTGTTTCTTTTAGCAAACAAGAATTTTTTACTTTTGCTTTTTTATCATGCCATAAACTGACAAATAAGTCTTTTTGGGTAAGTACTTGGTTAATTTCTGATTGTTCATCTGCCTTTACATTTTCTTCATCTTCCCAAAAGTTATATACTATTTTATTTATTTGAGATAAAGTCATATCAAGAATTTTATCAATATCTTGTTTTAAACTCATTTCTTCTAATGGCTTTTCTTCTTCTGGAATTTGACCATCTAATGGTTTTTCTCCCTCTGGTGTTTGTCCATCTGATGGTTTCTCTCCTTCTGGTGTTTGTCCGTCTAATGGTTTCTCTCCTTCTGGAGTCTGTCCGTCTGATGGTTTCTCTCCCTCTGGTGTTTGTCCATCTGATGGTTTCTCTCCCTCTGGAGTCTGTCCGTCTGATGGTTTCTCTCCTTCTGGTGTTTGTCCATCTGATGGTTTTTCTCCTTCTGGTGTTTGTCCATCCGATGGTTTTTCTCCATTAATTATTGTATCATTGCCAATCACTTCATCAGCATAAGATACTATTGGTGTAAATGTAGTAAATACCATACTAAAAGCAATTACTAAACTGATTATACTTGATTTTTTAATTTTTGTTTTCAAAATTCTCCTGATACTAAAAATGTATATTGTACATATTCAATATAATTAAAATTATTATATTTATTCTCCTTACAATATATCTTTAGTGTGTTCAATTAGGGTCGTTACTCCTAACCAGTTCGCTTATGAACT
This sequence comes from Clostridioides sp. ZZV15-6383, assembly GCF_020657735.1. NCBI lineage: Bacteria > Bacillati > Bacillota > Clostridia > Peptostreptococcales > Peptostreptococcaceae > Clostridioides > Clostridioides sp. ZZV15-6383. The sequence continues at coordinate 61,745 of NZ_JAGWCV010000015.1, forward strand.
TCTTAATATTTCTATTAAGCACAGACTATATCATTACCTAATAATCAATTAGGCACTCCCCATTTCCCCACACTTGTAGGTACGAGATTTCTCTCTAGTCGTTGAAGTTTCTTCTTTTCGAAGCTTACCTGCTGATTATCCATTTTCAAGGCACTTAGGATTTAACCTTATGCCATCTAACTAATTTTTTCTACTTTCGTAACCTCAAGTGTTTATTGAATAGACACTCTATCACACTTATCCTTATTTCATGATTATGTTGTGGTTTAGTTAGCTTTAGGAACTTCCAGCAATTAAAGGAGTTTTGGGCAGATATTCTGCCACTCTACACTCGTTCTGAATGTAGGGAGCATTTCAAAAATATATTTTTTTTATCTTTAATTATTTATTTTTTTAGGTATTGTTATATATTTTTGACAATTAAAAGTTACTCCTATTTATATTTATAGCAGGTTGCACTACTAACTCCATATATCTTTTAAGTGCCCAAATGTAAGATATACTTCACAGTTTCTATAAATAGGTTTTCTAATTTTTCTTTTTTAACTTTTTAAGTGCACTTTTTTAACAAATTAAAATATAAACTAGTATCTAAGATACTTCTCTAATAAAAGACAAAAATTAGTTTTTACACTAAAAAAGATACTATAGAGTATCTTCAAATATCACAAAAATCTTTTACTCTATTGGATAGTTGACCTAATCTAATATACATATCAATACAAATCACATATTTGAGTATTATTATTTTTGTCTAATATTAATTATAATAGCTATTGCTATTATTATATAATATCTAACATGCTTTGTCTATTTTTTCCAGTTGTTTTATAACATATACTTTACTCTCAAATTACATTAGAACATTAAAAAACATCTTTAGAAGTAACTTTTAAGTTTTACTTCTAAAGATGTCTATCTTATATTAATCTATTATTTTATTTTTAATCTTACGTCACCTTTTATTCTTCTTATTAATGGGTGATTAACTGTTCTCATTACATGGTCAGTAATATGATATACACCTAATTTTAATTTTGGTGCAGAACCCATTACTGTGTTACTACAATCAGTACAGTTTCCTATTAATATAACTTCTGCTCCAGCTTTCTTAAACTCTATACATTTTTGAGCTTGTCCTGGACAGTGTCCTGGATTTTCACATTTTAATGCACCTTTAATTTCTTGAGCTTGTTTACATTTTTGAACTGATACTATATCAGTAACTCCCATTTTAGCTGCTATGTCTCTCATTCTCTCTTCGTTAGGTCCACATGCACAGACTAAAAGACCCATTTTTCTCTTTTCATTAACAAATGGCATAGTAACTATTATACCACCACTAGTTTTAGTTATTGGAGCATCTAAAGTAGTAGCTTTACCAGTGAAAGGTCCTCCTAAGATTACTTCACCATATTCACCTTTTATTCCGCCAGCTCTTTCAATTAACTCTCCAACAGTAGTTCCGATTGGCACATCTTCAAATACTATCGATTCTTTTCCACTGTTTAATTGACCAACTACAGTTATATTTTTAGAGATAACTGGTCTTTTTTGCTCAACAGCCTCTACTATTCTAGTTAATGTTTCTACGTTTATTACTACTGCATTAGCCTCTGAAGGTAATTGAGTTGGCTCAAGTAATTTTCCTAGAACGTCCCTTACTATTGCTCTCTCTTCTCCCATTGGGTACATATCAACTAGTTCTGCAACTTCTATGTTGTCTCCTGGCTTTATTACTTTTTTGAAAGCTTCTATTGCTTTTGGATGTTTGCTTTTTATTGCTAGCATACCTTTTCCAGCATTAGTAACTTCCATAGCATATTTTATACCTTGGTAAACTGTTTCTGGTCTTTCTTCTATTTCTTTTATATTATGAGCTAATAAAGGTTCACATTCAGCTGCATTTGCTAATATTGTTCCACCATTTAAATCTATGTTTAATTTTACATGAGTAGGGAATCCTGCTCCACCCATTCCTACGATTCCAGCTTCTTTAATTAAGTCAAGTATACCTTCTCCTTTTAATGGTTCAAAAGTATCTTCTTGTACTTCATCAGCTTCAATTACTATAGCTTGGTCATTTATTTCACTTATTTTTCCACTAACACTGGCATAAATATTTGCCCCTAATCCAGTTGGTTCTGCGATTAGAGTTCCTTTTTTTACTACATCTCCAACACTTACTACTGGTTTATCTGGACCACCAACGTGTTGTTTTAATAAAATAGAATATAGTTTGTTCAACTAGTACGCCCCCTTAAGTATATTAATTTTTTTATAAGCTGTTCAAATAATGTTAATGCTATTTTTCTATTATAAGGTCTTAACATATTGTTTATTTCTATAGAACATATCGCTTATTAACAAAGCAATTTCTATGCCAACTTTTAAACAAACTTATACCCTTTGGAAATACTGTCTTACAGCATTTATTACTTCTTCTAAATTTTTAAACCCATCAAAAAAAAGTCAATTATTAGACACTTTTTCAATCAATTTAATCTATAATTATTGATATTGCATACATGTATAAAAAGTGTCAAAAAATAGACACCGTCTTTTTATCGACACTTTTCTAACATATACTATATAATTTACCACAACTTTACTAAAAATATACATTTATTACTTAATTAATTCTTAAGTTTTTGCACACCTTTGGAATCAACTATGTAATTATCTTTATACAATAAATCGGATATTTTTACTAAACTGTATCCATCTTTTTTAAGCCGACTTATTATAGTATCCAAATAGTCATCTACATTATTTATATTAGCATGAAATAAAACTATTGAACCAGGTTGAGATTCTTTTATTACTTTTTCAATTACATGGTTTGGTCCAAGTTCTTTCCAGTCTATTGAATCTACATCCCACTTAATTACTTTATAACCTAAATTACTGCAAATGTCCATAGCTTTATTGTTTACATCCCCAAAAGGAGGTCTAAATAAATTAGTCTTTTTTCCTGTTATATTATATATTTTTTCTGATGTAGTTTCTATTTCTTTTGTTATGTCTTCTTTTGATATTTCTTTCAAATTGGCATGGGTATTTGAATGATTTCCAATTTCATGCCCTTTTTCATCTATAGCTTTTACAATTTCTTCATTATCATCCACCCAACTACCAACTAGAAAAAAAGTAGCTTTTACATTATGTTTATCCAAAATTTTTAAAATATCATCCATATTATCAGTTCCCCATGCTACATCAAAACTTAAAGCTATTTTTTTCTCATGCGTATCAACTTTATATATAGGCATTTTTGAATTATCGGATTTAGAGCATATGTATTTTATCCCATAGACAAAAGCAAATATTAATACTAACAATAAGGAAAAAAATAAAACACTATATATCAAAGCTTTAGTTCTTTTAACTTCTCTTTTCATACAATTCCCCCTTTTAAATAATTTCTTCTATATTTAAAATTTATTTTTTTTTAGCTCAAAAAAGTACTGTAATATTTAATTTGTAAGACAACAACTAAAAAAATAAATCCTATATTGACCCAATTAAACTCTATAAAATACTCGTTTATTTAATTTTTTTATATTTTTTACATTTTTACCTTTATTTTTCTGTATATATTATTTTTATTTTGGAGAAATTAGTATTAACATCACATAAATAAAAGTGTTGTTAGACATCATAAACTAATTATTTGAGGAGGAAATTTACTATGTCAAATTCAAACAGAACAGTAGTTCCAGAAGCAAAAGCTGCTTTAAACCAAATGAAATTAGAAATAGCTAATGAAATAGGTTTATCTAACTATGAAAACATAGACAAAGGTAACTTAACAGCTAGAGAAAATGGATATGTTGGTGGATACATGACTAAGAAATTAGTTGAAATGGCTGAAAGACAAATGGCTGGAAAATAAATAGTAAATTTTGACACCTGGGTATCAACAGGGCTGCTAATTAGTAGCCCTGTTTCTCCATGTTTATTTATAAAATTATTTTTGTATAAATTGTTAAAGATTAATAATACTATACAAATTGTTCTTTTAATTTTGTATAAATTAGTTTAATATATTATATATAGAAATAGTTTGACGGAGGATGATATTTATGTTTGAAAACTCGTCTGAAGAATTAGCATATCACAAACTTTTAATTTTATATATATTAGAAAAAATTAAAATGGATTTAACTAATTCTCAAATAACTCAAGTAGTATTAGAGACTGAAATGATGAATTATTTTTCATTACAACAGCTTTTATCTCAGCTTATGGAATCTAAGTTTTTGACTACATATAAAGACTCTGACAGAGAATATTATGCTCTTACTCAAAGAGGTGTAGAAAGTCTAGAATACTTCTTTAATCGAATACCTACTAGTGTTACTGAAAAAATAGACAAGTATATAGATTCTAACAAAGAAAATTTACTAGCAGATACTCAAGTAAAGTCTAGCTTCGTAAAACAAAGTGATAATGAATTTATCGTCAACCTTAGAGTCATAGAAAATCAGTCTAACTTAATAGATTTAAATCTAAATGTTTCATCAGAGAAACAGGCAAAACTTATCTGCAATAACTGGAAAAACAATGCATCTTATATGTATGCCGAAGTTATCGACCTACTTATAAGAGACATACATTAAAGCCTACAAACAAACTATAGTTGTAGGCTCTTTTCCTACCCTGATTACTTTTATTAATTTATTATTTGCAGTTTCGTAAACCTTCACTGAGTTTTCCTGTGTATCTGATACAAATAGTAACTTTTCATCTTTGGATATTTCTAATCCCTGAGGAATTCCATTTATCTCAATATTCCCAATATATCTACTTGTTGTATAATCTAATATTCTCACATTATTATATCCTAAATCAGCAACATAAACTTTTTTCCCACTATAATTAAACCTTATTTCTACTGGTAATAAGAATTCATATAATACCTTTTTTATATCCATGCTCACTTCATCAACTATTATAAGCTTTCCATCAAGTGTTGATATATACATTTCTTTCTTTCGTTTATCAAGTTCTATATGCCACGCTCTAAAGTCCATGTTTATTTTCTTTTGTATATTTTTGTTAATTGCATCTATACATACTATCGAATTTATACATGGTACATATAACTTTTTACTCTCTCTGTCAAAATCAAATCCATGTGGCATGTTATCAACACTAATAATTCCTATTGGATTTAATGTATTTTTATCTAGTATATATATACTATTAGAATCTTCATTTGCTACAAATAATTCATTATCGCTAAGTACAATTTGACTAAGACTTCCTCCTATAGAAACAGTATCTATTATTTTGTCATTACTTAAATCTAAGACATAGAGTATCCCATTACTTGAACTAGGTATGTATATTAAATTTTTTTCTTTTTCTATGCAAAAATGATGTGGATATATATTATCTTCTAATACTATTTCTTTTTCTAGCTCAAGTGTAGAATAATCAACTATGCTAATACTCTTTGATAGATAGTTAGAAATATAGATTTTCATATAACCCCTCCTCTCTACAATACATATACTACAATAATATATTATTTCATTAGCTTGTATTATGCTTTATAGTTGCATTATTACGCATATATTTGGTATTATTATTAATGTTAAAAATAAAGAAATAATATTTAATGGAGGTCTTTTTAATGAAAGTAACATTTAACCCAAGTGGTGTCTGTTGTAGAGAAATGATTTTTGAAGTTGATGAAAATAATATGATTGTTGATGCTGAGTTTATAGGAGGATGTAATGGTAATTTATCAGGACTTAGAAGCTTAATAATTGGTCAAAATGCTCTTGAAGTTGCTGATAAGCTAAATGGTATTGACTGTGGTGGAAAAGGTACTTCTTGTCCAGACCAATTATCTAAAGCCATCCGTCAATCTATATAATTACTACTATATAAACATCAATAAAATTATTAAAAACTTACTTTATATAAAAAGAGTTGTCCATTTTTTAGACAACTCTTTTTTATACTTTTATTTATATTCATGTATTCATTTTATAAAATTATAATTTCTTTACTAAAGTTCTTACTGTACCAATCATATATAATGAACCTGCACTTATTATAACATCATCCTTATTTGATGTTTCTAAGGTATAATTTACTGCATCTTCTATCTCATGTTTTGATGTTACATCATCCACATATTTTAATACTTTTCCTTTTAATACATCTGAATTTATAGCTCTTGGATTACTTGGTGTTGTTGTTATTACCTTATTGAAGTGTGGCAATAATATATCTAAAACACTATCAATATCTTTGTCTTCCAACATACCTATTAATAAGGTTAATTTTCTATCTTTAAAATTTTTATCAAGTGCTTTTGCTAAGGATTTTGCTCCATCTTCATTATGTGCACCATCTATTATAAAAATTGGATTTTCTTTTATCTTTTCTATTCTTCCTGGCCATTTAGTAATTATAAGCCCTTTTCTTATAGACTCTTCACTTATATTTGCTAATTTTATATCTTTTAGATATTTTATTACACTCATTGCCAATATAGAATTATTTATTTGATGTTCTCCTATCAGTTTTATTTCAAGGTCTTTATAAATTTCTTTCATTACAGTACAATCATATATTTGAGAATTTATATCTGATTTTTTTATATTTACATCATCAAAATTAACTTCTATATATTCAGCTTTTTTTTCATTACAAACTGACTTTATAACATCTTTTGCTTCATCAGTTTGGTCATATACTAGTACTACTCCATTTTCCTTTATTATGCCAGCCTTTTCATATGCTATTTTTTCTATTGTATCTCCAAGTATACCTGTATGGTCCAAACTTATAGATGCTATCACACTTACAAGTGATTTTGTTATTATATTCGTAGCATCATATCTTCCACCTAATCCAACTTCCAAAGCTACAAAGTCCACCTTTTGTTCCGAATAGTAATAAAATGCCATAGCAGTAACCACTTCAAATTCTGTTGGATATGCATAGCCTTCTTCCACCATAATCTCTATTTTTTCCTTTATTAATTCAATTATTCTAGCAACATCATCTTGTGGTATATTTTCTCCATTTACTCTTATACGTTCCGTAAAAATTTCTAAATATGGAGATGTATATAAACCAACTTTATATCCACACTCTCTCAGTATATTAGAAACAAAAGAACACACAGAACCTTTTCCATTAGTTCCAGCTATATGTATTATATTTAAAGTTTCTTGTGGATTTCCTAATAATTCTAATAATTTTCCGATATTCTCTAGACCTAATCTTATACCAAATTTATTGGTTTGTGATATGTACTCTAATGCTTCCTCGTATTTCATTATCTAATTCCCCCTGTATTGGCATTTTCTTTTATGTTATCTAATTATAGTGTATTTTTTGCTTTTAATCTACTGACAAAGAATACATATAATCTAATACCTTCTACATTAAATTTAGCTACAAATCTTTATTTTTATACCTTTCCACTAATCTAGTTAGTGTATATATCGAAACTAAGTCATATTTCGATATGTTCATATAATTAAACTTTATGTCAAATCTATGTTCTAGTTTTTTCAATAAATTAAAACAATTATCATAAATTAGTCCTATCTCCTTATTAAAAAGGCTACACTTAAATAATTTCTCATTATCATCTTCAATATTTAAACAATCCTTGACAACATCAGCTACTTTCATAAGAAGAGTATTTTCTTTGTCATACAAATCAAATTTAAAGTTTTGAATTCTACTATACTCGTCAAAATCATAACTGTCCCAATGATTTTTAGTTGCTAATGATTCAAGCTTATCATTTAAATCAGATATTGTTATATCTGGTTTTTCTGATAATATCTTAGCTATTTTACCAGTAAACTTTGCTGATAAATAACTATTACATTTTGGTGGCAACTTATAGGAATTATTTATATCACAACTTATATATGAATTGCTATCCATAACACATTGAACATCATATTTTTTATTGTACCAAAATGAATTATCTACATCTAAAGTAAATCCCCTTACTCCTATGACATTGTTAAACATAGCTGGATAACTTAAGTTAAAGTTATTATCTAGTGAACATACTATTATTTTTCCTTTTCTAAACAATTCATAGCAAACTTCAAATAACCCCTTAACACTTTCTACTCCTATTACTGATAAACTCAAATTAATTAATCTTATGTTAGTGTCTAAAAGGTATCTTAATGCTTCTTCAAGAACTTTTATATTTGTAATACCATCTGTCCTTAAAACTTTTATTACAAATAACTCTACATCTTCATACTCCTTCTTTATTATTGATGCACAAGCAGTTCCATGACCATCTTCATCATCAAATTTATCTGATATAAAGATATAATCATGTATACATTCAAAAGCAATCCCTCCAACTAAGCTATCTTTTAAGTAATCATGTTTTTTATCTATTCCTGTATCTAATACTGCAACCTTAACTTTATTATTCATATCACATATATTCTCCATTACTAAAAGTTTTTAATGTATCTATGTTAATAGTTTATCTTAAACTTTGATTTAAGTTGCACAATTTATCTTTTAAATGCTATATTTCTTGCTAAAAACATAAAATAAGTACACTATATATTTAATTTATATTTATTATATAAATTATTATCATTAAATTGTTAAATATTACGATAAAATTTTTAGATTTATATCACAATTT
>NZ_JAGWCV010000016.1:0-68480 GCF_020657735.1 Clostridioides sp. ZZV15-6383
CTACACAATAGTGATACAATATTAACGAAATATAGCTATTCTTAATAATAGTTGAAAATATTTATATTAAATTAATAAATGTTTAAAATGTAGTATCCATAAAAAATAATAAACATAAAATGATTATAAAGATGTACTGTGTTCAAATAATATTAAAAAGATTTATATTATTTGAGTACAGTATATTATAATGGTGAAAATACAATTCTAAATTTTGCATTGCCAATTTACAGTTAGATAAACTAATTAAAATTTAAATTTATATAAAGAGGGAAAAGAGGAATAGGGATGTTTATAAGGAAAAATGTTATAAAATTAGCAATTCCTATAATGATAGAGCAGACATTTGTCATGCTTTTAGGGGTATTTAATACAATGATGGCAGGTCATATTGGGGAAGAAGCTGTATCTGCAGTTGGAATGGTTGATTCAATAAACAATATATTTATATCTGTATTTGCTGCATTATCTGTTGGGGCTACTGTTGTTGTGGCTCAACAAATAGGGAAAAAAGATAATGAGAAGGTGAATGAAACCATTAAGCAGGCTCTAGTATCTGGAGTAATATTATCATTTACAATAACAATATTAATGTGGATTTTTAGAACAGGTGTAATCAATTTGTTTTATGGTTCAGCAGAAGAATTGGTAAAATCAAATGCGAAATTATACATAGAGTTTACATTATTCACATATCCATTTATTGCTACGCAACAAATAGCAAATGGTATTCTAAGAGGGTGTGGAGATGTAAAGAAACCTATGTATGTGACTATGTTTATGAATATAGTAAATGTAACATTAGGATATATACTTATATATGGTATTGATTTAAGCTCTCTAGGACTAAATCTACAAACACCATCTTATGGTATAACAGGTGCAGCTATTTCTATAGCTATAGCCAGAATAATTGGATGTATAGTCATTGTGAGAGCTTTATTTAAAGGAAACGAATTTATATCTATAGGTAAAATATTTCCATTTAAGATTGATGTTGAAATTCAAAAGTCTATATTTAATATAGGGATACCAGCAGGAGTTGAACAATTACTTTTTAATGCAGGGAAATTGATTGTTCAAGTATTTATAGTTACTATGGGAACATCAGCAATTGCATCCAATGCTATAGGAATGTCAATTGCATCTATCATAAATGTAATTGGGAATGCTTTAGCTTTGTCTGCTACAACTTTGGTAGGTCAATATATAGGACGTGGAGATATTAAAGGAGCTAAGAGTACTTTATTATATTTAACTAAATTTGCAACAATTTGTTTATTTGTGGTAGGAGCTATATTTATACCAATTGCACCATGGATTTCAAGTATGTATACTCAAAATGCTAGTGTAATTAACATATCAACACAATTGATTCGAAGTGATTGTTTAGCTATGGTAATATGGCCTATATCCTTTGTATTGTCAGCAGGTCTAAAAGGAGCTGGTGATACTCGATATACAATGATGACTGCTGTAATAGGTATGTGGATTTTTAGAATTTTTACAGGTTACGTACTGGGGGTTGTATTAGAATTTGGAGTGTTAGGAATTTGGATAGGTATGTATACAGATTGGCTTGTTAGAGGGACTTTATATTGCTTAAGATTAAGAGGAACAAAGTGGCTAAAACACAAAGTTGCATAGAATATATAAAATCATTCTTGGATAGAAAACTCTATTTAGGAGTGATTTTTTATGTAGATATTATCATAATTATAAGTGTGATATATAAACTGATTAAATTACATAAATAAAGTCTATAATAATATGGATACTATAAATTATATATTGTGGAGAATTACATAATTTGGCGATAAATATTAGAAATATATATCTATAGAAAATAATATATATGGGTATATTATTAAATATAAAAAATATTAGGTATTTATTTAATAATAAAGGTGGGTATTGTTATGATAAATAAAATAGGAAAAATAACTCTCTATGTAAATAATCAAGAAGATGCAAAATTGTTTTGGACAGAAAAATTGAACTTTGTGGTGACTTATGAAAAGGAAATGGGTCCAAATATGAAATGGATAGAAGTAGCACCAAGTAAAAATGAATTTACAACATTTGTATTATATGATAAAAGTTTAATGATGAAGCAAAATAAAGAAGTAGACATATCTCATCCATCAATAATTTTAAGTACAAGAGATATTAATGGTACTTATGAGCAAATGGCGAATAACGAGGTTGAAGTTGGGGAATTAATGGAAATGCCTTATGGAAGAATGTTTTCTTTTAAAGACCAAGATGGAAATGATTATTTGGTTAGAGAGGATAAATAATTTTACAAAGTATTAAATTTACTCAATATCTGATATAATTAGAGACAATAATTATTATAAACTAGTATAAGACTAGAGTTATATAATTAAAAATCAATTGTAAATTTTGAGTAGAGGTGATAAAATGTTTAAGAAAATGGCAGTACTAAAAGATATAGCAACTAAAATAGGACGCAAAAAAGCTTATGAACTATTAGAAATGGTTGAAGGCAATGATGCTTTTGTGGCTGAGGTAAAGATAAAAAAGAATGGAATAGAATCTAAAAAAGAAGAGATTATGTTAAAAGATAATCAAAAAATAATACTAGAGTATATAGAAGGTTAATTCCTAAATACATATAATTTGATAATACTAAATTTTTGAGATGGGTTAGTGTAAAACTCATCTCTTTTATTTTTAAATACATATTTTATCTCCTGAGAGTTGCTGATATATAAAAAGTACTGATATAATAAAAGAATGGATATTAATGTAATATTTTACAGAAAAGAGGGGTATTATGCTTGAAATAAAAAATCTTTCCTTTAATGTTGAGTCTAACAATGAGGAGCTAGGAATAATAAATAATGTTAGCCTTTCATTTGAAAAAGGAAAACTTATTGTTATCACAGGTCCAAATGGTGGAGGAAAATCTACAATTGCTAAACTTATTATGGGAATTGAAAAAGCCACTAATGGTCAGATAATTTTAGATGGAGAAGATATAACAAATCTTAGTATTACAGAAAGAGCAAAAAAAGGAATAGGATATGCATTTCAACAACCACCAAGAATAAAAGGTATGACAGTTGAAAATCTACTTACACTTGCTCATGGAAAACCCTTGTCTACTGATGTATGTTGTCAATATCTTACAGATGTTGGATTGTGCTCAAAAGACTATTTAAATCGTGAAGTTGATAACTCTCTTTCTGGGGGAGAAATGAAAAGAATCGAGATAGCAACTCTTTTTGCTAGAGATTTAAAGGTTTCTATATTTGATGAACCTGAAGCAGGAATAGACCTTTGGAGTTTTGGAAAGCTCAATGAAAGTTTTAAAAAAATACATGAAGAGTCTGACCAGACTATAATTATAATTTCTCACCAAGAAAGAATATTAGAGTTAGCCGATGAAATAATTGTTCTACAAGATGGTTCAGTAAAAAGCCATGGAACAAAAGATGCTATATTACCTGAAATCATGTGCCAAGTTAATTCAAGTTGTGAATTAATGAAAGATATGAATTAATTAGAAAGGAAGGCAAATTAAATGAACAAAATAGATTTAAATCTTTTAGAAAAAGTTGCTGAACTTCGTGGAACTCCATTAGGAGCATATAATATACGTAAAAATGGGCAAGGAATAGAGAGACATTCAACTGAAAATGTAACTATAGTTCCTAAAACTGATAAACCTGGAATTGATATTATAGTAAAACCAAATACAAAAGGAGAAAATGTACATATACCAGTAATAGTAACTGAAGCTGGGGTACAGGATATGGTTTATAATGATTTTGAAATTGGAGAAAATGCAGATGTTGTTATAATTGCTGGGTGTGGTATACATAACTGTGGTTGTGATGATAGTGAACATAATGGGATACATAGATTTTTCTTACATAAAGGAGCTCGTTTAAAATATGTAGAAAAACATTATGGTGAAGGTGATGGAGAAGGAAAGAGAATTTTAAATCCAGTTACTATTGTTAATATGGATGAAGATTCATATTGTGAGATGGAAACAATTCAAATTAAAGGTGTAGATTCAACTAAAAGGGAAATGGATGCTAACCTAGGAAAAGGAGCTAAAATAGTCATATTTGAGAAATTATTAACTCATGGTAATCAAGTTGCAGAATCTAATATGAAAGTTATATTAGAAGGAGAAAACTCTTCTGCTCAAGTAGTTTCTCGTACAGTTGGTCAAGATAATTCTAAACAAAAGTTTAATCCTTGCGTTATTGGGGATTCTCTTTGTTCTGCACATGTTCAATGTGACTCAATAATTATGGGAAATTCTCAAATTAGCGCTATACCTGAAATTGCTGCAAACCATCCAGATGCTCTTTTAGTACATGAAGCAGCAATTGGAAAGATTGCAGGAGACCAAATACTAAAGATGATGACATTAGGTCTTACTGAAGAAGAAGCTGAGCAACAAATACTTAATTGCTTCTTAAAGTAAACTAAAGTTTTTATTTAATTTAAGATAATGAATATAGTATAATATAGTGAATAAGTCTAAAATATTTTTATTTTTAGACTTATTTTATTTATGTAATAAAACTATTAGAGAAATTATATTGTAATTAGGATGTGGAATAAATGAAAAATTTACTTATAAGAAATGGGACAATAATATCTCCAACAGATGGTATCAAATTTGAAAAAAAAGATATCTTAGTTTTGCATGGTAAAATATATGCTATTGGATTGAACCTTAAAGAAAAAATAAGAAAAGAAAAATTACTTACAAATAAAGAGTTCGAGATAATAAATGCTGATAACATGTATATTGCTCCTGGATTTATAGATGTTCACACCCATTGTTATAAGAGAAAATTACCTACAGGTATGGATTCTGATTCAATTGGAATTGAAAAAGGTTCAACAGTTATATTTGATGCAGGTACAGCTGGTCCTTTAAATTACTATGATTTTAAGAAGAAGTATATGGATGAGTGTAAAACGGAAGTATATTCGTTTTTAAATGTAACAAATGAGGGACTAAATATATTGAATGAATCAACTTCTTTAGATGTTATAAATTTTGATAATGTTGAGTCTGTTGTAGAAAAAAATACAGAAAAGATAAAGGGTATAAAAGTAAAAGCAAGTAAATTTCAATCTAATGAAAATAGTATAGATATAATTAAGAAATCAAAGCAAGTTGCGAAAAAATTAAATTTACCATTAGTGGTATATATAGGTGAGCATCCATCATATATAGATGGAGTAATGAATATTCTGGGAAAAGGAGATGTGGTTACACCTGTATATGGAAATAGTACAAATGGAATATTTGACGAATCTGGAGCATTAAGAGAATCGGTAATAAATGCAAAGAATAGAGGTGTTTTGTTTGATGTGTGCCATGGATTAGACCAGTTTGATTTTGAAATATTTAAAAAAGCAATAAAACAAGGGTTAGAACCAGACTTAATAAGTACTGATATGCATATAAAAAATATGAAAGATGTAAATTATTCTCTTTTAAATGTTATAAATAAAATTATGGAACTTGGAATACCTTTAGAAACATGTATAGAAAAAGTAACTGAATATCCAACAAAAATTTTCGATTTACATGGAAGTAAAGGTAGAATAAAAGTTGGTGGAGAAGGTGATTTTACTATATTCACAATGGAGAAAAGTAATAATATTATAAAAGACTATAATGATAATGAACTGGTTTTAAATAAAAAGCTAAGATTACAATATACTGTAAAATCATGGATGAAAAGTAGTGAAGTTTATAGAAATGGATATGAATATACTATGATAAACTAAACAATAGTGATAAAATAATAAATATATGTTTAAATTGGAATATATTGGATAAATATGTAAGGAAACAATAATTAAAAATGATAATTTTAGGGGAGGTATTTTAGTATGAAAGCATTTGTTGATAAAGATGTATGTGTAGCTTGTGGAGCATGTATAGGAACATGTCCAGACGTTTTTAGTATGAGTGATGAAGGTCATTCAGTAGCAATTGAAGGAGAAATACCAGCAGATTTACAAGATTTATGTAAAGAAGCAGAAGAAGGATGTCCAGTTTCAGCCATAACAGTTAAATAGAGATATTTAAATTTATTTTAAAAATAAATATATAAGATTTAATTGGAACTTAAGCTATAGTATTAGAAATTTCTATTACTATAGCTTTTTAAAATTGATAAACTTAAGATATAAGATATTAACTTTTATAAATATGGAGGAGTTAAATATGAACAAAAAATATGAAATAATATTGTTTGATTTGGATGGAACACTTACAGACCCTAAAGAAGGAATAACAAAGTCTATTCAATATTCTTTAAATAACTTTGGCATAGAAGAAGATTTGGACAATTTGGAACAATTTATAGGACCGCCTTTACATGATACTTTTAAAGAATATTATAAATTTGAAGATAAAAAGGCTACAGAAGCTGTTGAAAAGTATAGAGAATATTTTGCTGATAAAGGAATATTTGAAAATAAAATTTATGAGAATATAAAAGAGACATTAGAAATGCTTTATGAAAATGGTAAAATATTACTATTAGCAACTTCCAAGCCGACAGTTTTCGCAGAAACTATACTTAAATATTTTGATATAGATAGATATTTTAAATATATAGCGGGTAGCAATCTTGATGGTACAAGAGTGAATAAAAATGAAGTTATACAATATGTACTAGATTTATGTAATATAAAAGATAAAGATAAAGTTATTATGGTTGGAGATAGAAAATATGACATAATTGGAGCTAAGAAAATAGGTGTAGATTCTATCGGAGTGTTGTATGGGTATGGTTCTTTTGAAGAGATTAGTGAAAGCGAACCTACTTATATTGTCGAAAGTGTAGACTCCATAAAAGATATTTTGCTATAAATATCTTTTATAGACAAAAATATTACAAAATGGTGTAGCATATTTAAAAATATGATATTATAGTTAAGGAAGTCATTTAAAAAAGAGGAGGATGCACTTGAAATGAAATCTATTTTAATTATGGGTGGAAGCGACTTCATAGGTTCTGCACTTGCTAAGCGTTTAATTAAATGTGGGTATCAAGTTGATATACTTACAAATGGTAAAAAGGAAATAGATTATAAGGGTTTTAAAGAACATCTAATTTGTGATAGAAAAGTTCGCAAAGATATGGAAAACATTATCACGGAAAGAAAGTATGATTACATATATGATATGACGGCATATACAAAAGAAGATATAAGCAATCTTATTGATTTTATAAGCATAGACAGCTTAAAAAAGTATATAGTATTGTCAGCAGGAGCAGTTTATAAATATAGTGGAAGAAATATAAAAGAAGAAAATGAGAAAGGTGAAAATGAAAACTGGGGAAAATATGGATTAAATAAAAAAGAAGCAGAAGATTTTGTTATAAATAGTCCTATACCATATATAATTATTAGACCAACTTATATATATGGTGAAAATAATAATTTATATAGAGAGTATTATTTCTTTGAAAAAATAGAAAAAAATGAAAAGATACCAGTACCAAAAGGAAAACAAGTGAGTAATCAATTTATATACATTGGGGATTTAGTAAAGGTATTAGAAAGCATAATGAAAAACCCTCATGTAAGAGAGGCCTATAATGTAACAAATCCACAGTTAGTTTCTTGGGATGACCTTATATATACATGTGGAGAAATTATTGGTAAAGAACCTATTATAAAGTATGTAGATATGGAAAAAGTAGAGTTTAGAGAAAGAACATATTTCCCATTTAGAAATATAGACTTTAATCTTGATATAAATAAGCTTATTGAACATGGACTTTATATACCAAACGTGTTATTAAAAGAAGGTCTTACAGCAACATATAAATGGTTTTCAGCTAATAAGCCAAAAATGCATGACAGAAAAATGAACAAAGTTGAGTCTGTAATACAAATAGTTTAAGAAAATAAATAAGTAGGTAGATATTTTGAATTCAAAAATTAAGTTTTTTTTAAGATTTTTTATATTGATATTTATTTTGATTTTTATATACTCAGTTGCGATAGAACCGAGTCTATTAATTGTGAAAAAATATAATATAAGTGAAAATGGAGCATTGATAAAAAATGACAAAAGGGAGAGTAAATCTGAAAGTATAAAAGTAGTTCAAATTTCAGATACTCAAATAGGTAGTTTTTATTCAACTAAGAATCTCAAAAAAGTAGCTAATAAGATTAATACTTTAAATCCAGATATAATAGTATTTACTGGCGATTTAATTGATTATTCCAATAAAAATCCAGATATAGATGAAATTACAACTATTTTATCAAGTATGAATGCTAGGTTGGGAAAATTTTCAGTATTCGGCAATCATGATTATATGTATAAGCTTCCTAGATATTATAAGCAGATTATGAAAAATTCCAACTTCAATCTTTTGATAAATGAAAATAAAAAAATAAAATTAGAAGATGAGAAATATATTAATATATTAGGTGTTGATGAAATATTAAATGGAAATCCTAATATAAAACATCTGGAGAGTCAAACGGATAATAAGAATTTTAATTTATTATTAGCACATGAACCAGATTTAGTAGATATGCTTAGTAATGATGCAATGAATTTAGTTTTATCTGGACATAGTCATGGTGGTCAAATAAGATTACCTATTAAGGGAGCATTGGTTACCCCTCCATATGGAAGGAAATACACTAAAGGATTTTATAATATAAATGGAAATCATTTATATGTGAGTTCAGGTCTTGGAAGTACAAAGTTACCATTTAGATTTTTTAATATACCAGAGATAATAGAATTTAACATTATAATCTAATATGAAATATTTATGAAATGTTATTTTATTTGTTGAAATATAAAGAGGTATATGCTGTAAAAATAGATTAAATTAAGATACAAAATATTTAAGTTATAATTAGTGTATTAGATAAAATAAATACTGTTAATAACTATTGAAATATAGATAAAAGACATAACAGATAAGAAATAAAAATACAGCAAGATTGTGTAATGTTATATAAGTATTCTTTATAATTAATACAATCTTGCTTTTTTATGTAAAAAATTTAATTACTATTTAAAATTTTTTATCTTATCTTTATCCCATATGAACAATTTTTCAGAATTATTTAAAGCACCAAATACATTTCTTTTAAAATCTGGCATCTCTTTATTTAAATTAGCAATAAGATTTTTTATGTACTCTCTTCTAGTGTGCCCATTTGCAGGGCATGGGTTTGTTATAATAGGATAGTTAGAATCTTTTGAAATTTTCTTAGTCATATACTCTTCTATGTAAATCATAGGTCTTATAACAGTTAAATCTTGTCTATCTAGATATGTCTTTGGGGAAAAACAATTTACTCTTCCCTCATAAAACATAGACATTAAAAATGTCTCAATTGCATCATCTTTATGATGTCCAAGAGCTACTTTATTACATCCAAGTTTTTTAGCATTATCATTCAAAGCACCTCTTCTTAAATTAGCACATAATGCACAAGGATTCTTTTCTTGTCTTATATCAAATACAATTTCTTTTATGTCGGTTTGAAATTCATAAAAAGGCACATTTATTTCTTTACATAATTTATCTAATGGAGAATTATCAATACCTCCAGTATTTAATGTTATAGCTATCAATTCAAATTTTTGTGGAGAAAATCTTTGATAGCTTTTAAGTATATGAAGTAGAGTCAAACTATCTTTTCCACCAGAAAGTCCAACTGCAATTTTATCATTTTCTTGTATCATATCAAAATCATGTATAGCCTTGCGAGCTTTACTTAGAAGTTTTTGTATAGACATTTTTAGCACCATCCTTTAAAAATATTAAACTTAAGATTTATTTAAGATTTACTTATAAAATACTTAAAACTTATACTTTAGAATTAACAGTATAGACAAACATAACAAAAAGGAGAATATTTAGCTATGAAAAAATTTAAATTGATAGTGGCCATTATTTTAGTAGTATTTATAAGTATATTTATATCTAAAGATAGATTACTTAAGAAAGATAAAGACCCAACAGTAATTGCTCAACATAATTCAGAACAAGGTGTTGAGGCAAATTCTCAAAATAAAAATCACTCAAATAGTATACCAAATATATTATTGGTAAACAAGACAAATGGAATTAACAAAAACTATACTCCTGAAAATATTACTAAAGTAAACATACCTTTTGTTGAAGAAGCAACAGAAGAAGAAAAACAAATGGCAGGAGAACCTGCAAAGGCAGTTGAAGATTTAGTTAAACAAGCTAATGCAGAAGGAATACAGTTTTTAGGGTCTTCAGCATACAGATCTTATGATACTCAGCTAGATACTTATACAAGAAGGGTAAAATCTCAGGGTCAAGAAAAGGCAGATGCATATGTAGCAAAGCCTGGTTACAGTGAGCATCAAACTGGACTTTGTATTGATTTAACAAATCCAGAAAGATGGTTTGTTGGAAGTACAAAAGAAGCTAAATGGTTGGCAGAAAATGCTCATAAGTTTGGATTTATAATAAGATATCCTGAAGGTAAAGAAGATATAACAGGTACAGCATATGAACCATGGCATATTAGATATGTTGGTAAGGATGCTGCTGAGGAAATTTATTCAAAAGGATTAACTTTAGAAGAATATTTACAAAATAAATAATATAAATATGTAAATAAATTGTATGATATTGGAAATCTAGAAATGAATAAATTTATAGATTGCACTAACTAAAATATAGTATAATTTTATATGAATAAGGCTATATACAAAGATTAAGTTAGGATGTGTAAAAGTGAAGAATACAATTCTTGTTGTGGATGATGAAAAGGAAATAAGAGACCTTATAGAGATATATCTTTTAAATAGTGGATATAATGTAATTAAAGCTGAAGATGGAAAAGAGGCTTTAGATATTTTAAAAAAGGAAAATGTTCATTTAATAGTATTAGATATAATGATGCCAAAAATGGATGGTATAGAAGTTTGTAGAAGAGTTAGAGAAAATTTGAATATACCAATACTTATGTTGAGTGCAAAATCAGAAGACATGGATAAAATACAAGGAATAATGACTGGTGCAGATGATTATTTGACAAAACCATTTAACCCACTTGAACTTACTGTGAGAGTGAAGTCACTGATTAGAAGAGCATATTACTTTAGTGGTGCTAATAATGAAGATAAAGATGTCATAGAAGTTGGAGTAGTAATGATAGATAAGGAAAAGCATAGTGTAACAGTAGCTGGAAATGATATAGTTTTGACATCAAGAGAATTTGATATATTGTATTTACTAGCAAATAATAAGGGAAGAGTATATAGTACAGAAGAAATATTTGAAAAGGTTTGGAAAGAGAAATACTATCAATCTAATAATACTGTAATGGTTCATATGAGTAGAATAAGAGATAAAATTGAAAAATATACAGATGGAGAAAAAATAATTCATACTGTATGGGGAGTAGGATATAAAATTGAAAAATAAAAGCTTATTAAATCACATGTTTCGACCCATATTAGATCTTATAATAAGCTGTGTTTTAACTTCAATGCTTATTTTAACAAGTATGTATATAATAAAATCATTATATTTCAATAGTGAGATATCTGTAATTAATCAACTTGTATATCAGTTAAGAGATTTCAGAAGTCTTATAGGAGAGAGTTTATTTTATCCATTTTTATTTACAATCACATCATTAGCAATTTATTCCATGATATCGTACAATAGAAATAAGCAAATTGTAGATTTTATAAGAAAAACTAATAAAAAAAATCAAAAATTAGAAATCATTAAGAGTGCTGTAAATTTAATGGATGAAGGTAACTTAGAAAAAAGTATAGATATTGAGTATGACTTAGATATATTAAAGGATAAAGAAAAGGATGATATTGATGAACTAGCACATAAAATAAATAATATAGTTTATCAACTTAGAAATATAACTATTGAAGAGAGACAAGCTCAGCAGACAAAAACAGATTTAATAACAAATGTGTCACATGATTTAAGAACACCTTTGACATCCATAATGGGTTATTTAGGAGTGATAGAAGAAGGTAAGTATAAAGATGAAGTTCAGATGATGTATTATGTTGATATTGCTTATGAAAAATCGAAAAATTTAAATGTTCTTATAAATGATTTGTTTGAATTGACTAAAATGCAAAATAATACAATAAAATTAAACAAAATAGAAATAAATTTAGTAGAATTATTAAGTCAAATAGTATCTCAATTTGAAATTTATTTTAAACAAGAATTTATGGTTAGTAGAGTTAATTTTAATGAAGAAAAATTAACTGTAAAAGCGGATCCAAATAAATTAGTAAGAGCATTTGAAAATCTTATAACTAATGCTGTTAAATATGGAAAAGATGGACTTTATGTAGATATAGTCACAGAGAAAAAGGGAGATATAGCGGTTGTAAAAGTGATAAATTATGGAGAACCAATTCCTGTATTAGATTTACCAAATATATTTGATAGATTTTATAGAGTTGAAAAATCGAGAAATAGAAATATTGGAGGTTCTGGATTAGGTCTTGCGATTACAAAAAATATTGTAAATTTACATGGTGGAGAAATTACTGTTTCAAGTGACAAATATCAAACTGTATTTGAGGTACAACTACCAATAATACAATCAACTGAGTTATAAAATAAAAGTATGATTATGTGTATAAATATTATAACAATAAAGTGTTTACAAAAATAAAAAAGTAATATATAATTTAAGTCAGTTTAATAAGATACTTATCAAGAATTAGGGGAGAGAGTTAGCTCAGTGATCCTATACCAACCTTTTATCGGTGGTCCTGCTAACAACGATGAGATGATTTGAAATAATATACTCTTCTTATCAATAATGGATAGGGAGAGTTTTTTTTAGAATTAATGTAACAAATTTTAAAGGATAATGGAGGATTAAATAATGGAAAAAGTAGAAAGTTTTAAACTAGACCATACAAAAGTAAAAGCTCCCTTTGTAAGAAAGTGTAGTGTACTTGATGGAGTAAAGGGAGATAAAGTAACTAAATTTGATTTGAGATTTTTACAGCCAAATGTAGAAAGTTTTGGAACTGCTGCTATGCACGGTCTAGAGCATCTTTTAGCGACTTATTTAAGGGATACACTAGATGGTGTAATAGACTTATCTCCAATGGGATGTAGAACAGGATTTTATTTAATACTATGGGGAGATGTGGATGCCAATACAGTTAAGATTGGTTTAGAAGAGGCATTAAAAAAAGTTCTTGAATCAGATAAAATGCCAGCAGCTACAGCTATAGAATGTGGAAACTACAAAGACTTATCTTTATTTGGAGCAAAAGAATACGCAAAAGATGTTTTAGATAAGGGATTTTCTTTGAATATATATGGAGAATAATTTAATTGGAAGAGAAAATATAAACATAAATCAAAGTGAAGTTTTAAGATATTTACAATACAAAGGTCAAGAGATAGATAAAGACCTTAAAGATACTATTGATGAATGTATAACTATAACTAAAAATAAAATAAATCCTAGATATCTATCTAGGATTTATCCTATTAAGATAAATAAAGATAATATTGTAGAATTAGAGGGGACAAATTTAGCTTTAGAGAGTAATGACATATATAAACTTTTAAAAGAATGTAATGAATGTGTAGTTATGGCAGCTACTATAGGAATAGATATAGAAAAAGAAATAAGGAGACATTCTTATTCAGATTTAACAAAAGGACTAATAATTGATTCATGTGGAACAACAGCAATAGAAGAAGTGTGTGACATTGTTCAAGATAATGTAGAAAAGGTTTTTTTAAAACAAAATAAATTTATAACCATGCGATATAGCCCAGGATATGGGGATTTGCCAATAGAGAAAAATATAGATATATTAAATATTTTAAATGCTCAAAAACAAATAGGTCTAACGATTACTTCCAATGGCATTATGATACCAAGAAAATCGGTAGTGGCTATAATAGGTATTTCTAATGCAAAAATAAATGAATCTAAGAAAGAAAAATCGTGTGAAAATTGTAAAAACTATAGAAATTGTACATATAGAAAAGGAGCGAATTCTTGTGGAAATAAGACAGTATCTAAAAGATAATATATTAATATTTGATGGTGCTATGGGGACAATGCTTCAACAGAAAGGGTTAAAGTTAGGTGAAAATCCAGAAGTATTTGGTCTTCAAAATCCAGAAAAACTTATAGAAATACATACAGCATATTTAGAGGCAGGTTCAAATGTAATACTTACGAATACTTTTGGATGTAATGAATTAAAATTAGATAGTAAGTATACTGTAGAAGAAGTAATTGATAATGCTGTTTCAGTGGCTAGAAAAGCTATAGAAAATGTAGATAATACTAAACCAAGATATGTAGCATTGGATATTGGTCCTATAGGTGAAATGCTAGAGCCTATGGGGACTTTAAGTTTTGATAAGGCATATGAAATACTTAAAAGGCAAGTGCTACAAGGTGTTAAGTCTGGAGTTGATGTAATAGTAATAGAGACAATGATGGATTTATATGAAGCTAAAGTAGCTGTTTTAGCAGCTAAAGAAAATTCTGATTTACCTGTTTTCTGTACTATGACATTTGATGAAGGTGGAAGAAGTTTTACTGGATGTATGCCAGAATGTATGGTGGCTACTATAGAAGGATTAGGTGTAGATGCAATAGGAGTAAACTGTTCGCTAGGACCTAAACAACTTTTACCAATAGTTGAAAAAATAGTATCAAGAGCTACAATACCTGTAATGGTTCAAGCAAATGCAGGTCTTCCAAACATAGTTGATGGGGAGGCTATATATGATGTTGATGCAAAAGAGTTTTTTGAAGGAGTTAAAAAGTTTGTTGAGGTTGGTGCTACTATAATAGGTGGATGTTGTGGTACGAATCCAAGCTTTATAAGAGAAATATCTGAAAATATAAGTTCTGTTACCAAAGGAAGTATCGAGAAAATTGATAAGTGTGTAGTTTGTTCACCATCAAAATTTGTAGAAATAGAATCACCTATAGTTATTGGAGAAAGATTGAATCCTACAGGTAGAAAATCTTTACAAGAAGCATTGAAAAACGAAAACGTGGATTATGCTATAAATTTAGGTCTAAAACAAGTAAATGCTGGAGCACAAATACTTGGAGTGAATGTTGGTCTTCCAGAGATAGATGAAAAAAAATTAATGCCAAAATTAATAAAAGAGATTCAGGCAGTAGTCGATACACCTTTACAAGTCGATTCTTCCAATGTAGAGGCCTTAGAGCAAGGTCTTAGATATTATAATGGAAGGACAATAGTAAACTCTGTAAATGGCAAAGAAGAGTCTTTAGAAAGTATATTACCAATAGTCAAAAAGTATGGTTCTTGTGTGGTTGGTCTTACACTTGATGAAAAGGGGATACCTAAAAAGGCTGAAGAAAGATTTGAAATAGCAAAAAAAATAGTTAATAGAGCAGTTTCTTATGGAATAAAGCCAAAAGATATATTTATAGATTGCTTGTCACTAACTGTTTCAGCACAACAAGAAGAAGCAATAGAGACTATAAAGGCTATAACAATGGTAAAGACACTAGGAGTAAAAACTATATTAGGTGTTTCAAATATTTCATTTGGTCTTCCAAATAGAAAAGCACTTAATGCTTCTTTTCTAACATTAGCTTTAGGAGCAGGTCTTGATTTAGCAATTATAAATCCAAATGAGTATAGTATGATGGAAGCTATTAATTCTTTTAAAATATTAAATAACACAGATAAAGGGTGTATAAACTATATAAGTCAATATAGTAATATAAATAATTCAAAGAAATCGGATTCTACTACGAAAATTGATAAAGATTTGCCACTAGATGTCTTAGTTGAAAGAGGATTAAAAGACGAAGCAAAAAATGTAACACTGAATCTTTTAAAAGAGAAGGATGAAAATTATATATTAGATGAGATTTTAATTCCTGCCCTTGATAAAGTAGGAAAAAGATATGATAGTGGAGATATATTTTTACCACAATTGATTCAATCAGCAGAAACAGTAAAAGCTTCATTAAATACAATAAAGGAAATCCTATTAAGTAAAAATAGCGATAATGTATCTAAAGGAAAAATAATAGTTGCTACAGTAAAAGGTGATATTCATGATATTGGAAAAAATATAGTAAAAATAATGTTAGAAAATTATGGCTATGAAGTTATAGACTTAGGTAAAGATGTTCCAATTGAAGAAGTGGTGGAAGTTGCTAAAAAAAGAAATATAAAATTAGTAGGATTAAGTGCACTTATGACTACAACTGTTCAAAGTATGAAAGATACAATTCAGGCATTAAAAGATAATGAGATAAATGCAAAAGTATTTGTAGGTGGTGCAGTTCTAACAGAAGAGTATGCTGAAGAAATGGGTGCTGATTATTATTCAAAAGATGCAAAATCTGCTGTTGAAATAGCAAAGTTAAATTTTTAGCATGTAAATTAAAATAAAGGTTTTACTAAATAGGATATTTTATATATAATATAAATATAAGTTTTAGATACTTATGTTTAAAACAATAGGAATTAATCTATAATAATGAGATTAATTAATATAAAAAATATTTATCATCAACATTAAAAAGGGCTGGGAAGTCTGGTATAACTTCCATCAGCCCTTTTTAGTTAAAAGCATATGTTAAAAAGCCCAGTTACCATTTTTAAAAATCTGTATTTGCTTTCCATCATAAGTCTCTCCAATAATATCCATATCAGCAGAACCAACCATAAAATCTACATGTGTTAAACTATCATTTACACCATATTCATCTAATTCTTCATCTTTTAAATTATTTCCACCTTCTAGACAAGTTTTATAAGCAGAACCAATTGCAAAGTGGCAAGAAGCATTCTCGTCGTACAAAGTATTATAAAAGATTGTATTTGTATCAGATATGGGAGAGTTGTATGGGACAAGAGCAACCTCTCCTAAATAATGAGAACCTTCATCCGTTTCAATAAGTTTCTTTAGCGTCTCGAATCCTTTTTCAGCAGAGAAATCTATTATTTTACCATCTTTAAAGGTTAAGAAGAAGTTGTCTATTATGTTTCCACCATAAACAAGAGGTTTTGTGCTATAAACAGTTCCATTCACTTTAAACTTATGTGGCATTCCAAAAATCTCTTCAGTTGGAATATTAGGATTAAAGCTTATTCCATTAGGGTCTTTAGATGCTCCACTTAACCAGATATGACCCTTTGGTAAGTCTAGAGTCAAATTAGTTTTTGAGGATTTATATTTTAAAGTTTTAAAATTATTTTTATTTAGAAAATCCATTTTAGACTTAAGATTTTCATTATGTTCTTCCCATGCCTTTATAGGGTCCTGACCATCTACCCTTGAGCACTTAAATATAGTATCCCACAATTTTTCTATTGCTTTATCTTCTGATAAATTTGGGAATACTTTTTTTGCCCAATCTTTTGTTGGTACAGAAACTATGCTCCATTTACATTTATCAGTTAGAGTGTAAGAACGCCATTCTTTTAAAGCCTTCCCAGACGCCTTTTGAAAATTTGCAACTCTTTCAGGGTCAACATCTTTTAGTAAGTCAGGATTTTGGGCATAGACTGATAAGAATGCTCCACCTTCCTTTGCTATATCCACATATTGTTCTGCTGTCCATTTTGGGAATTCATGAAATGTCTCATCTGGAGCATATAAATACTTAATAAGGGTACTTTCTTCATCAGACCACTCTATATATACATTTTTAGCTCCACATTTATATGCTTCTTTAAGTGCATTTCTTGCAAAATCAGCACATTCTATTGGTGACTTTATAAGTAAAGATTGACCTGGTTGTATGTTGACTCCGACTTTTATTGCTAACTCAGCGTATTTTTCTAAATTTCTATTTAAATTCATATCTATCCTCCTATATTTTTAATATTGAATAACTTATAAGTTATTATAACATTACTTAGATTTTTAATATTAAACAACTTATAAAATATTATAACTTTACTTAGATTTTGGGTCATATTTAAAATATTTATACTTTATGGATTGAGAAATAAAAAATATATATTTTAATTAAAACAGATTATTAAGATAGTAAGCTTATTTAAGCAGTATGTTTTTTGTTGATAATAGTATTAAAGTAGAAATAAAAATACTTTTTTAGTGAAAAGCTATACAAGAATACCGAAAAAAACTTATAATATAATAATGAGATAGATATTTATAAATGAAAAAAAATTTTTCTGGCAAAGCTTAATTATAAAAGTAATCGCTAGTGTGGTTATTTAAATTAGCATAGAAAATCAAATAAAAAAATTGTGCTAATATGTAGACATTGACGAGGTCGAATTTAAGCCTTTGGACTGCTATATTAAACTAGAGTAGATATTCTTATGAACTTCAAAATAGAGCAGGAGGAAAAAGGAAATAAAACTATAAAGAATATAAAGTATTTATATAAATTTATAGAGTTTATACGTCAGAAGATTTCAGTTAGGAGGGCATAAATGGAGCTTTATGAAGCCATTTTTTATAGAAAATCTGTAAGAAATTTTTCCAGTAAGAAGATAAAAAAGCCATTAATGGAAGAAATAAAAAGAAGTTGTAAAAATTTAGAATACTTAAATGAAGATTTAAATATTAAAGCACATGTTGTTGACAGAGGTCATATAATCCATTTTTTAATGGGTAAGGAGTGTAAGGTAAAAGCACCCCATTATATAGTGGTTACATCAAATAAAGGTGAAGACTATTTACAAAATATAGGTTTCGCTACAGAAGGTGTAGTTTTACGTCTTACAACATTGGGTGTAGCTACTTGTTGGCTGGAAGGAAACTTAAAGAGAGAAGATATCTTAGAATTTGTGGATATCGGGGATAAAAGCTCTGAAGAAGATGAAGAAGATGATTTAGATTATTTAGCTGGAATAAAAACAGAAGAAGAAGACGAAAACGAAATAGAGAATCCTTATATAATAATAGCTTTTGGATATCCAGCAAAAAATGAAGATTTATTTAGAACAAGATATGCTAGACCTGATAGAAAACCAGTAAAAGATATGATAAATAAGATAAATAGGAATAGAAAGTGGAAAGAAATATTAGAATTGACAAGGAGAGCTCCATCTGTAAAAAATTCTCAACCGTGGTATTTCCATAAGAATGAACGAGGTCTTCATTTATTTGAAAAAAAACCTAAGAAACATTGTGAAGATATGAATAAAGTTAGTTTAGGTGTAGGTTTAAGGCACTTTGATATAGCTTGTATAAAAAATAAAATAGATGTTTCATATGAAAAGCTTCCTATAAGGAATAAAATAGGGAAATCATATTTTATAACTGTAATTGAGCATGTTAAACAAGAAGAAGAAGTCCAAGAAGAAAATGTGAGTCTAGAAAAAGAAGAATCACAAGATGAATAAGATTTTGGAAGGGGAATATTGAATATGTATAAGTGTGGGAAATGTAATCTTAGAGGCTGTTCTGATGGAAATATGGAGAAGCTAATGAAGATATGTCCAACTAGAGAGGTTGAATTACAACAAAAAGCAAAACAACTTTATGAAGAGGAAGAAAATAGAAAAATAGCTTATAATGCTGGACTAGTTGAAACAGAAGGATATTGTCAATATACTAGACTAAAAGAGATTATAGAGTTTGCAAAGAAGTGTGGTTATAAAAAAATTGGTATAGCATTTTGTATTGGATTAAAAAGAGAAATGCAAACAGTACAAAAAATATTTGAACATCATGGTTTTGAAGTATTTTCTGTTATATGTAAAAATGGAGCAATGCCTAAAAGTACAATTGGACTAGATGCATCTCAAACAATATCAAAGTGTGCAGATGAAATAATGTGTAATCCAATAGGACAGGCTTTATTTTTAAATGAAGCTAAGGTTGACCTTAATGTAATTCTTGGATTATGTGTTGGTCAC
The DNA here is from genome assembly GCF_020657735.1 of Clostridioides sp. ZZV15-6383. Taxonomy (NCBI): domain Bacteria; kingdom Bacillati; phylum Bacillota; class Clostridia; order Peptostreptococcales; family Peptostreptococcaceae; genus Clostridioides; species Clostridioides sp. ZZV15-6383. The sequence goes on from NZ_JAGWCV010000016.1 coordinate 19,907, forward strand.
GATACCTTAGCCATGAAATATATGGAAGCTCCTATAACAACTCTAATTGTCAAAGATAGAGTAACTGGGCATAATCCAGCTGCTGCGATATATAATGCAGAGTCTTATTTTGAAAAAAAATTGTTTGATAAAGATGAAGAATAATTCAAAGACTTATTGACATAAAAAGCAATTAGTGGTTTAATTATAAAAAAGATATAACTTTATGTATCTTAAAAAGATACATAAAGTTATATGAAATAAAGAAAAATATTACAGCTAAATTCCTTAAATTAGTCCAGAGAGACTAAAGGGTTATAGATAGTGTTAATATATAACCTCTAGTAAATCTTCTAGAGGTTTTTGATGAGTATAAAATAAAAATTTAAATATAATAAAGTCTTTTAAACTAGTCCAGAGAGACTGGGAAAGATATCTCATAGCTAATGAATAGAGTTATGTATAGATAAAATCCTTGTGCCTCTTTTGGTGTGAGGATTTTTTTATGAGTATTTAGGCTTTATTAAAAAGGAGATGTAAAAATGATAAATGGTAAAGAAAAGCTAATAGTTGCAATTGATACTGACGAATTTGATAAAGCTAAAGAATTAATAGACAGATTAGAAGATAGTGTAGATATATTTAAGGTAGGGCTAGAGCAATATGTTGCAACAAAAGGTAAAACAATAGATTATCTTAAAGAAAAAGGTAAAAAAATATTTTTAGACCTTAAATTCCATGATATCCCAAATACTATGAAAAGTGCGGTGAGAGCTGCAGTGACAGATAATGTTTGGCTGATGACAATACATGTATCAGATATGGAAGGAATGAGACAATGTGCATTAGTTGCTAAGGAAGAAGCAGAAAGATTAAATATAGAAAAGCCCTTAGTAGTAGGAGTAACAGTTCTAACTTCATTAAGCAATCAAGATTTACAGGACATAGGATGTAATATGACAACAGAAGAGTTAGCTATAAAGAGAGCTAAACTGGCAAAAGAATCCGGAATAGATGGGGTTGTTTGTTCAGCACAAGAAGTAGATAAGATAGTAGAAGCATGTGGAACTGATTTTATAACAGTTTGCCCAGGAATAAGACCTAAATCAGCAGAGGTTGGAGACCAAAAAAGAGTTGTAACTCCATCAGATGCAATAAAAAGAGGCGCTCATTACTTAGTTGTTGGAAGACCTATAACAAAAGCAGAAAATCCAAGAGAATCAGCTATTAATATTGTAAAAGAAATAGAAAATGCTTAGATAAAATATTTGGGAGGTAGCTTACATGAAGGGGAAATTAATTTTAGAAGATGGAACAGTATTTGAAGGAAAAGCATTTGGATATCTAAAGGAAGCTGTTGGAGAAGTTGTATTTAATACTTCAATGGCTGGATATGGAGAGTTATTGACAGATGCAACTTATTACGGACAAATAGTTACTATGACTTATCCACTTATAGGAAACTATGGAATAAATTTAGAAGATGTTGAATCAAATAAAGTACAAGTAAAAGGACTTGTTGTAAGAGAAAAAAGTGATAACCCAAATAATTTTAGATGTGAGATGGATATAGATACATATCTAAAGCAAAATAAGGTAATAGGACTTGAAGGAATAGATACAAGAGCACTAACTAAAACCATTAGAAACAATGGAACAAAGAGAGGAATTATAACTTTAGAAAATGTATCATTGCAAGATGTTCAATCTAAGTTGGCAGAGCATTGTAGCAAGGGTTCAGTAAAAAATGTTACAAGAAAAGTAATTGAAAATATTAAAGGTACTGGTGCTAAGGTTGTAGTTATAGATTTTGGTGTTAAAAATAGTGTGCTAGAGTCTCTTAAAGCTTGTAACTGTGATATAACTATAGTACCAGCAATGACTACAGCAGAAGAAATTTTAAATATAAATCCTGACTTAATATTATTATCTAATGGACCAGGAAATCCAGAAGATGTAAATGATATAGTTGAAAATATAAAAAATTTAGTAGGTAAAAAGCCACTGACAGGAATAGGTTTAGGACATCAAATTTTAGCATTGGCATTAGGAGGAAAGACTTCAAAGCTTATATTTGGACATAGAGGAGGAAATCATCCAGTTAAATGTTTAGAAACTGGAAAAGTATTTATAACTTCTCAAAATCATGGATATAATGTTTCAGAAATGCCAGAAAATACAGAGGTAACTCATATAAATTTAAATGACAATACTATAGAAGGAATGAGACATAAGGAATTACCAATATATAGTGTTCAGTACATTCCAGAATACACAACAAAAGAAGATTTAGATTGTATATTTAATAAATTCTTAGCATTAATATAGATTGAAGTATTATTTACAGATAGTAAAAACCATTTAGATAAGGAGAAAAATTTATGCCTAAATTAGATAGTATAAAGAAAACTTTAGTATTAGGGTCAGGACCAATAATAATAGGTCAAGCGGCAGAATTTGACTATTCAGGAACACAAGCTTGCCAATCTTTAAAAGAAGAGGGAATAGAAGTTGTATTAATAAATAGTAATCCAGCTACAATAATGACTGATAAAGAAGTGGCAGATAAAATATATATAGAACCATTAACAATAGAATTTATAGAAAAAATAATAGAAAAAGAAAGACCAGATAGTTTACTTGCAGGTATGGGTGGTCAAACAGGTCTAAACTTAGCAGTTGAACTTTATGAAAAAGGCATACTAGGTAAATATGGAGTAAAGATAATAGGTACTTCAGTAGAATCTATCAAAAAAGGTGAAGATAGAGATATATTTAGAGAAGTAATGAAAGAAATAAATCAGCCTGTAATAGTTAGTGATATAGTTACAGACTTACAAGCAGGTCTTGATTATGCACTTACAATTGGTTATCCAGTAGTTGTAAGACCAGCATACACACTAGGCGGAACTGGTGGAGGTATAGCTGAGAATGAGGAAGAGTTAAGAGAGATACTTTCACATGGACTACAATTAAGCCCAGTTGGACAAGTATTAATTGAAAAGAGTATAAAAGGTTGGAAAGAAATTGAGTATGAAGTAATAAGAGATTCAAAAGGAAACTGTATAGTCGTATGTAATATGGAGAATATAGACCCAGTTGGAGTTCATACAGGAGATAGTATAGTTGTTGCCCCAACTCAAACTTTAAGTAACAAAGAATGTGCAATGCTTAAAAAAGCATCTTTAGATATATTAAATGCAGTACAAGTTCAAGGTGGATGTAATGTTCAATTTGCACTTAACCCACATAGTTTTGAATATGCAGTTATAGAGATAAATCCAAGAGTTAGTAGATCATCAGCCTTAGCATCAAAAGCTACAGGATATCCAATAGCTAAAGTTTCATCAAAAATAGCTTTAGGTTACACTTTGGATGAGATAGAAAATGCAGTGACTAAAAAAACTTATGCTTGTTTTGAACCAACTATAGATTATGTGGTGGCAAAAATACCAAAATGGCCTTTTGATAAATTTAAAAAAGCAAATAGAAAACTAGGAACTAAGATGATGGCAACTGGTGAAATCATGAGTATAGGAAGCAACTTTGAAGCTGCTATTCTTAAGGGAATAAGATCGCTTGAAACAGGAAAATATTCATTAGTTCACTCACCATCTGAAGAGAGAAGTATTGAGGAACTAAAGAAAAGAGTTGTAGTACCTGATGATGAGAGATTATTTGATTTAGCTGAAATGATAAGAAGAGGCTATAAAGTAGAAATGATAGAGCAAATTACAGGTATAGATAAATGGTTTATAAATAAATTCAAATGGATAGTAGAGCAAGAAGAAAAACTAAAAGTTATGAAAATTGAAGATTTAACTAAAGATTATCTTCTTGAATTAAAGAAAAAGGGATTCTCTGATAAAGGTATATCTGACTTGATGAAGATAAGCCCAGAAAAATTATATGAATTGAGAAGTCTATATAATATAAAACCAGCATATAAAATGGTTGACACTTGTGCAGGTGAGATAGATGCTATATCTCCTTATTACTATTCAACTTATGAGCAATATGATGAGGTAGTTGTTAGTGATAAGAAAAAGGTGATAGTATTGGGTTCTGGTCCAATAAGAATAGGTCAAGGTATAGAATTTGACTATTGTTCAGTTCACTGTGTAAAATCTTTAAGAAAAATGGATATAGAAACTATAATCATAAACAATAACCCTGAAACAGTAAGTACAGATTTTGATACATCAGATAAGTTATATTTTGAACCATTAACAGAAGAAGAAGTTTTAAGTATAATCGAAAAAGAAAGACCAGAAGGTGTAATACTACAGTTTGGTGGGCAAACAGCTATAAAATTGGCTAAGTTCTTACATGAAAAAAACATACCTATATTGGGAACTGACTTTGATGATATAGATGCAGCAGAAGATAGGGAAAAATTTGATGATTTACTAGAAAGACTAGATATAAATAGACCAAAAGGAAAGGGTGTATGGTCACTTAGCGAAGGTATTGAAGTTGCTAATGAATTAGGTTATCCAGTATTAGTTAGACCATCTTATGTACTTGGTGGTCAAGGTATGGAAATAACTTATAACGAAGAAAAATTATCTCAATACCTACAAGATGCATTTGATAGAGACCATAAAAATCCAGTACTTATAGACAAATATCTAACTGGTAGAGAAATAGAAGTAGATGCCATATGTGATAAGGAAGATATATTAATACCTGGTATAATGGAACATTTGGAAAGAGCTGGAGTTCATTCTGGAGATAGTACAACAATGTATCCAAGCCAAAATATATCTGATGAAATAAAAGAAAAGATAGTAGAGTATACTAAAAAAATAGCTTTAGACCTTAATGTACTTGGTATGGTTAATATACAGTTTATAGAATTCCAAAATGAATTATATATAATTGAGGTTAACCCTAGAGCAAGTAGAACAGTTCCATATATAAGTAAGGTGAGTGGAGTACCAATAGTTGATTTAGCAACTAAGTGTATGTTAGGGGCTAAATTAAAGGATTTAGGATATGGTACAGGAGTTTACAAAGAGCCAAAATTAGTATCAGTAAAAGTGCCAGTATTCTCAATGTCTAAATTATCTAAGGTTGAAGTAAGTCTAGGACCTGAGATGAAATCTACAGGAGAAGTCCTAGGTGTAGGAGAAAACCTAGAAGAAGCTTTATACAAAGGATTCTTGGCAGCAGGTAGACATATGTCTGATGAAAGAGGGGTAGTACTTGCTACTGTCAATAATCATGATAAAGATGAGTTTATAGAGATAGCAAAAGATATGAAAGAGTTAGGATATACTTTTGTTGCTACAGAAGGAACAGCTAAGAGTTTAAGAGAAAATGGAATAGAGGCAGATATAGTAAATAGAGTAGAAGAATCTAGACCAAACATATTAGATGCTATAAGAAATAAACAAGTTGATATAGTAATAAATACACCAACTAAAGGAAATGACTCTACAAGGGATGGATTTAAAATAAGAAGAACAGCTATTGAATTTTCTACTGAAATAATGACATCTTTGGATACATTAAAAGCTTTGGTAGAGGTTAAGAAGAAGCACTTAAATAAAGATGAGTTAAAAGTTTACAATATAGCTGAATAGAGATTAAGTTGATTGTATAGTTTAAGAATTTAATTATTAAATTAAAAAGAAGAAGTTATTTTTTCTATGAGTTTTTACTTTTGAGATAACTTCTTTTTTTTAAGAAATTTGTAGTATAATAGAAAAAGATAAAAAATAAATGTAAATAAGTATAAAACTAGAATGTAAAAGTGAAAAATATATATAGATATTTAAAAGCTAATATTTAGTTAATGTTCTTTAGTTTGCCTAAAGAGAATTATTAGGAGGTACTGTAATATGAAAGCAAGGTTAATATTAGAAGATGGAACAGTTTTTATAGGAAAGGCATTTGGATATTTAAAAGAAAGTGTAGGAGAAGTAGTATTTAATACTTCTATGATAGGATATGGTGAAGTTTTAACAGACCCTTCTTACTATGGTCAAATAGTTACTATGACTTATCCTCTTGTAGGAAATTATGGTATAAATTTATCATCAGCAGAGTCTGAAAAAGTTCAAGTAAAGGGATTCATAGTAAGGGAAAAAAGTGATTCTCCAAGTAATTTTAGATGTGAAATTGATATAGACCAATATTTAAAACAAAATAAAGTTATCGGTCTTGAAGGAATAGATACAAGAGCTTTGACTAAGATACTTAGAAATAATGGAACAATGAAAGGTATAATTACATTAGAAGACAGCAAGTTAGAAGATGTTAAACATAAATTGGATAAGTTTTCAAATACAGAAGCAGTTAGAACAGTTACAAGAAAAGAAGTAGAGCATATAAAAGGGAATGGTCCAAAAGTGGCTGTGATGGATTTTGGAGTTAAAAGAAATATATTAAGGTCATTTATAGCTCGTGGATGTGATGTAACAATATTTCCAGCTACAACATCTCCTGAAGATGTATTAAGTATAAACCCTGATTTAATATTCTTGTCAAATGGACCTGGAGACCCAGAAGACTTAGAAGATGTTATAGAAAATATAAAAGCTCTTATTGGTAAAAAGCCTATAGTTGGAATATGCTTAGGACATCAACTTTTAGCTTTAGCTCTTGGAGGAAAAACTGCTAAGCTTAAATTTGGACATAGAGGTGGAAATCACCCAGTTAAAGATTTAGAAGAGGGAAAAGTCTTTATAACTTCTCAAAATCATGGGTATTATGTTTCAGAAGTTCCTGAACACATGAAAGTGACACATATAAATTTAAATGATAATACTGTTGAAGGAATGAGACATGAGAAACTAGATGTATACAGTGTTCAATACCACCCCGAGGCTTGTCCAGGACCAAAAGATAATGACTATATTTTCGATAAATTTTTAGAGTTAGTAAAATAGATAATATTAGGATATATAACTAAAAAATAAGAATAACTTAAATCAAAAAAGATTGATTTAATTAATATAGATGTATATAATGAGAAAACTTAAATTTAAGATGAAATAAAGTAATTAAAATTGATTATATAGATGATGAAGATAAGAGATGTGAAAATTGTTTAGATAAGGAGAATGAGTTATGCCTAAATTAGATAGTATAAAGAAAACTTTAGTATTAGGGTCAGGGCCAATAATAATAGGTCAGGCGGCAGAGTTTGACTATTCAGGAACACAGGCTTGCCAAGCATTAAAAGAAGAGGGAATTGAAGTTGTATTAGTAAATAGTAATCCAGCTACGATAATGACTGATAAAGAGATTGCAGATAAAATATATATAGAGCCATTAACAATAGAATTTATAGAAAAAATAATAGAAAAAGAAAGACCAGATAGTTTACTTGCAGGTATGGGTGGTCAAACAGGATTAAACTTAGCTGTAGAATTACATGATGCTAGTATACTAGATAAATATAATGTAAAAGTTATAGGGACATCTATAGAGTCTATAAAAAAGGGCGAGGATAGAGATTTGTTTAGAGAGGTAATGAAAGAAATAAATCAGCCAGTAATAGTTAGTGATATAGTTACAAATTTAGAAGCAGGACTTGAATTTGCCAACAAAATAGGATATCCAGTAGTTGTAAGACCAGCATATACATTAGGTGGAACTGGTGGAGGTATAGCCGATACTGAGGAAGAATTAAGAGAAACTCTTACACATGGATTACAATTAAGTCCAGTAGGTCAAGTTCTTCTTGAAAAGAGTATAAAAGGTTGGAAAGAAATAGAATATGAAGTAATGAGAGATGGAAATGGGAACTGTATAACTGTATGTAATATGGAAAATGTAGACCCAGTTGGAGTTCATACAGGAGATAGTATAGTTGTTGCACCAAGTCAAACTCTAAGTGATGAAGAGTATCAATTGCTTAGAAAAGCATCAATAGACATAATAAATGCAATAGAGGTTCAAGGTGGATGTAATGTTCAAATAGCTTTAAACCCACATAGTTTAGAATATGCGATAATAGAAATAAACCCAAGGGTCAGTAGGTCATCAGCCTTAGCATCAAAGGCTACAGGATATCCAATAGCAAAAGTAGCAGCTAAGATAGCTTTAGGTTACACTTTGGATGAGATAGAAAATGCAGTGACTAAAAAAACTTATGCTTGTTTTGAGCCAACATTAGATTATGTGGTGGCAAAAATACCAAAGTGGCCATTTGATAAATTTAGACATGCCAATAGAAAATTAGGTACTAAGATGATGGCAACTGGTGAAATCATGAGTATCGGTAGTAACTTTGAGGCTGCAATTCTTAAAGGGATAAGATCACTTGAAACAGGAAAATATTCGTTGGTTCATGCACCATCAGAAGGTAGAACATTAGAAGAATTAAAGGCTAGAGTTGTAGTACCTGATGATGAGAGATTATTTGATTTAGCTGAAATGATAAGAAGAGGCTATAAAGTAGAAATGATATCAGAAATAACAGGTGTTGATAAGTGGTTTATAAACAAATTTAAATGGATAGTAGAGCAAGAAGAAAAATTAAAAGTTCTAAAAATAGAAGACCTAGATAAAGAGTATCTACATGAATTAAAGAAAAAAGGATTCTCTGATAAAGGTATATCTGACTTAATGAAGATAAGCCCAGAAAAATTATATGAATTAAGAAGTCTATATAATATACAGCCAGTTTATAAAATGGTTGATACATGTGGAGGAGAATTTGAAGCTCTATCACCTTACTATTATTCAACTTATGAGCAATATGATGAGGTAGTTGTTAGTGATAAGAGAAAAGTGATAGTATTGGGTTCTGGTCCAATAAGAATAGGTCAAGGTATAGAATTTGACTATTGTTCAGTTCATTGTGTAAAATCTTTAAGAAAAATGGGAATAGAAACTATAATTGTAAACAATAATCCTGAAACAGTAAGTACAGATTTTGATACATCAGATAAGTTATATTTTGAACCATTAACAGAAGAAGAAGTTTTAAATATAATCGAAAAAGAAAAACCAGAAGGTGTAATATTACAGTTTGGTGGGCAAACAGCTATAAAATTGGCTAAGTTCTTACACGAAAAAAACATACCTATATTGGGAACTGACTTTAGAGATATAGATGCAGCAGAAGATAGAGAAAAGTTTGATGATTTACTAGAAAGACTAGATATAAATAGACCAAAAGGAAAAGGTGTATGGACAACTAATGAAGGTGTTGGAATTGCTAAGGAGTTAGGCTATCCAGTATTAGTTAGACCATCTTATGTACTTGGTGGTCAAGGTATGGAAATAACTTATAACGAAGAAAAATTAATTCAGTATTTGGATGATGCATTTGATAGAGACCATAAAAATCCAGTACTTATAGATAAATATCTAACTGGTAGAGAAATAGAAGTAGATGCTATATGTGATAAAGAAGATATATTGATACCTGGTATAATGGAGCATTTGGAAAGAGCTGGAGTTCATTCTGGAGATAGTACAACAATGTATCCAAGCCAAAATATATCTGATGAAATAAAAGAAAAGATAGTAGAATACACTAAGAAGATAGCTTTAGACCTTAATGTACTTGGTATGGTTAATATACAGTTTATAGAATTCCAAAATGAATTATATATAATTGAGGTTAACCCTAGAGCTAGTAGAACAGTTCCATATATAAGTAAGGTGAGTGGAGTACCAATAGTTGATTTAGCAACTAAGTGTATGCTAGGGGCTAAATTAAAAGATTTAGGATATGGTACAGGAGTTTACAAAGAGCCAAAATTAGTATCAGTAAAAGTGCCAGTATTCTCAATGTCTAAATTATCTAAGGTTGAAGTAAGTCTAGGACCTGAGATGAAATCTACAGGAGAAGTTCTAGGCGTAGGAGAAAATTTAGAAGAAGCTTTATATAAAGGATTCTTGGCGGCAGGTAGACATATGTCTGATGAAAGAGGGGTAGTACTTGCTACTGTCAATAATCATGATAAAGATGAATTTATAGAGATAGCAAAAGATATGAAAGAGTTAGGATATACTTTTGTTGCTACAGAAGGAACAGCTAAGAGTTTAAGAGAAAATGGAATAGAGGCAGATATAGTAAATAGAATTGAAGAGCCTAGACCAAATATACTAGATGCTATAAGAAATAAACAAGTTGACATAGTAATAAATACACCTACTAAAGGAAATGACTCTACAAGGGATGGATTTAAAATGAGAAGAACAGCCATTGAATTTTCTACTGAAATAATGACATCTTTGGATACACTAAAAGCTTTGGTAGAAGTTAAAAAGAAACATTTAAACAAAGATAAGTTAAAAGTTTATAATATAGCTGAGTAGAAGTGATAAAGTTGTTCTATAAGAGATTATAAATGTTGTATAACAAAAGACTGTAGATAAATTTTATATATTTTACACAAATTTATTTACAGTCTTTTATGAAAATTATATAGTATTTAAAGTATTTTAAATTAAAGGCGTTAGCTATAGAGGCTATAGCCTTTTATTTTAATCAAGAGATAGAGGATAGAGATGATAGTCATGAATTTCTTCATGTATAAGATTTTCATATTTATCATAAGAGTATTTAATTGTAACAATTATCTTATCTCCTTTAGATACATTCCTATAGAGTTTTTTACTTTTAATAGAATAGATATTTTCCTTGTATAAGGCATTAACTATAAAAATCTCTGATTCATAATCAAAGGTAGCCATTATTGGATTATAGTGCTTTGAATCCTCCCTATAACAAAAACTATCAACAGTCATTATATAAGTGCCAAATGAAATCCACTTAGTATCCTTAAATAGATTCAATTTTTCATTGATATATGAAACTCCTGAGGTATCAAGAAATTTTTCTAATAGAATTTTTTTGTCCATATAAAAAGCTCCTTTCAAAATATATGTTTATAAGAATAAATAATATATTACAATATAACTATATATTGTAATCATTTTCTATTTCCTTTTTTAATCCCTTAATTATAATAGTTAAGATTATTAATATAACTATTGATATTATTAAAAGTATAATTAGCCATGGTGGAGCTATATGACCAAAACCTCTATTTATTGTATATGCAGTAGCTGCAAGAAGCCATCCAAATAAATTTAAAAATACAATTCTTGAATTTGATAATTTTCGTAATAGTACTTTTTTAGGTTCTATTTTTTGTTTAAAGATTGAACGTAATTCTACTGATACTCCATTACTGCCATCAAATCTTTCTATTGCCTTATTTTGTGCTTCATTTATGTCATATCCATTTTCAATAAATTCATTGGTGGAATCTATTAGATGTTCTTTTAATTCTTCTTTTAAATCTTGAATTTCTTTGCTAGTATCATTTTTATATAGTGCTTCTAAATACTCTTCTATTATTTTCATAAATCTATTCCCCTCTCTTTAGAAATTTGTTCATAACGCTTTGTATAAAGTTCCACTCTTGAATCTTTAATTCTAAATTTTCTTTTCCTTCATCTGTTATATTGTAATACTTTCTTCTACTTCCAAGTCCTTGGTCATTTCCCCAATATGATTTTATTAGACCCTTAGATTCTAGTCTTTTAAGAGATACATAGAGAGTACTTTCCTTTAATTCAAAAGTTGTTTCATCTCTAACTACTTTTGCTATTTCATAACCATATGAATCCCCTTTATTTATTATTGATAATATTAAAGTATCAATATGACCCTTAAGTACTTCTTTATTCAAGTCCATAGATTCACCTACTTTATTTTATCATATACCTCGTATTATAAGGTATATATAAGTATATAATAAAACATCGAGCTTAATTTTTCAAGTATCGATTATAAAGCGTATACTAACATGGGGGTACCATAGTAAACATGTAGATTGATAAGCACATCATCAGGGAGGTGGCGTGCGTTGGAGTGTATGTTTATAAGTTAGTGAGTTAAAAAATAGTTGCACTTACATTATGTTTTTTGTCCTAGATTGTATATTTCTGTTATAAGAAATATAATAAATCAATGGAGGTGTTATGTATGGATTATATAAGAACAAAAGAAACTACTGAAAATTTTGGAATAATAGATAAAATAGTAGTGTATTATTACTCTGCTGGAAGATATAAAACTAATAAAACAGAGGAGGGTGAAAGTAAATGAAACGGATATTTTTGGTTGAGGATGATAAAGCAATTGCCAAGAATCTTATTCTTTTGCTTGACTCAGAAGGGTTTATAGTAACCCATGTACCCACAAGAAGTGAAGCCCTTGTAGAGATTGCTGAGAATAAATTTGACTTGGCACTGATTGATATTTCCTTGCCTGACGGAAATGGGTTTACGATTTGCACAGAAATTAAAGAAAAGCAAGAGATTCCGGTTATCTTTCTAACAGCCTCAGGAGATGAATCGAGTGTTGTTACTGGGCTTAACATGGGTGCGGATGATTATATCACCAAGCCTTTTCGTCCACGTGAATTGATTGCTCGAATTAGAACAGCACTACGAAAAAGTGAGCGTTTTGGGTCGGCTTTTGAAATCTGTGGGCTTTATGTCGATATGTCAACTGGTGTTGTTAAAAAAAACGGTAACGAAGTTTTTCTTTCAGCTTTAGAATACCGCTTGTTGTTGGTGTTTATTAGCAATCCAAAAAGTATCATTACAAGGGTCAGATTGCTTGACGAATTGTGGGATGCAGCAGGCGAGTTTGTTAATGACAATACATTGACTGTGTACATCAAACGCTTGCGAGAGAAGATAGAAGACGACCCTTCAAGTCCACAAATAATTTTGACTGTTCGTGGGACAGGGTATAGATTGGGGGTAGGGTATGCTTCGAAATAAAGAGTTTCAGAAGTTTGCCATTTTATTTTTATTAATAACTATTGTTACTGTAACTTTGGGATTTGCAATCAATGTTATGACTGGGATACTTGCCACTGCATTTGGAACTGTGTTTTTCATGTTTACTAAAAACCGATACGAAAGCATTGCACATATTTCAGAACAAATCGATATTGTGCTTCATAATGCTGACCACTTATATATCGCTGAATCAGAGGAAGGCGAACTTTCCATTCTACAAAGTGAAGAATATCTTGCCGATTCACTGGCTGACATCGCCCACCAACTCCGTACTCCCCTTACATCAGTTACTCTTATTTTGTCATTGTTAGAGAATAATCCTGATGAAAAGGAGAGAAAAGATTTGATAAGGGAAACAGAGGAATTGCTTGTGCGAATGGATTGGTTGATTACTTCACTTTTAAAATTATCTCGTTTGGATGCAGGTATTGTGGTTTTTCAAAAAGAAGAAATTGATGTAAATAATTTGATTAGTGCTGCACTTCACCAATTTCTAATTCCCATGGAACTACACAATATAACTTTACAAATTAATGTACCAAAAGGAACAAAAATTTGGGGAGATTTAAATTGAAAGTCCTATGATATATTTATAAAATATGAAAGGAGACTTATATAATGGAATTTTTAAAAATTGAAGATTTATGCAAAGTCTATGGTAAGAATGAAAACCAAGTTACTGCACTCGACCGTGTTTTACTTACTGTTGAAAAAGGAGAGTTTACTGCAATCATTGGTTCCTCTGGCTCTGGTAAATCTACATTGCTACATTCCATCGCAGGCGTTGACGTACCAACAAGTGGAAAGATATATCTGGAGGGGCAGGATGTATATGGTCAGAGCAATGAAAAACTTGCTATTTTCCGCAGGTGACAAGTTGGATTGATTTATCAGTTTCACAATCTGACACCAACGTTAAATGTGGTGGAAAATATTACTCTACCTATACTTATGGATAAGCGTAAGGTTAACCAAGAAAGGTTAAATGAACTGTTAGAATAACTTGGCTTAAAAGAAAGAAAAACACATTTGCCAAACCAGCTTTCTGGAGGTCAGCAGCAACGTGTTGCTATTTGGTCGTGCATTGATGAATGCACCAGCAGTTATGCTTGCAGATGAACCTACTGGTAGCCTAGACAGCAAAAACGGACAGGAGATTATCCATCTACTAAAAGAAAGCCATAACAAATATTACCAGACTCTCATCATTGTCACACACGATGAAAATATTGCCCTACAGGCAGATAAACTATCTGCATTTCAGATGGAAAAGTAGTGCGTGATGATAGGAAGGTGAACCGTTAATGAACATTTTTAACAAATATGTATGGAATGATGGATGAGAATCGCAATTACATTTTTATTGCCAATGTGTTTTCATATACTTTCATAATTATGATTTCTCTGATTTCGATTGCCAATGTGTTTAACACAATTTAAACTAATATCAAGCTACGCCGTAGAGAGCTTGCCATGCTTCGTTCAGTAGGAATGTCTGAGCATGATTTCCAGAAGATGATGAATTTTGAGTGTGCTTTTTATGGTATAAGGGCGTTGATTTTCGGCCTTCCTATAGCATTAATTTCGTCCTGGCTAATTCATAAAGTAATGGTTACAGATGATATCGATTTTGTGATTCCATGGGCTAGTATCGGAATTAGTATATTTAGTGTTCTATTTATTGTGTTCATTACAATGTTGTATACTATTAATAAAATAAAAAAAGAAAATATTATTGACGCACTTCGTGATGATATGGCTTGATTAAAAACAGGTGGGAATTGGCTTTATCCATGTTCCCACCTGTTTTCTTAAAAAGTTCACTGTGAGTAATCACAATCCAGAGAAACCGTATATTGATAATAGACAACTATATTAAGATTTATAAGCAAACTAAATTACTATACCAGGCATCTTAAGTCAATTTCTCTTTTTTTAACTTGTATCTGAATTTCAGTTAGAAGTTCTTTTTCGTTGTTTGTAGACAGAGGGTCTATTATAGGTATTTCATATATATAATTTTCAATAGGTATTCTTTTATACTCAACATAATCAACTAGTTTCTTAAAAGCAGTATAGTTTTCTTTGTAAGACCCTTTATATGTCATACAAATAAAGTCACCAGCTGAAATTTCTGTTATATATTTTTGTGATTTTATATCAAATAAATCTCTTTCAACAGTTACAAAACTATTGTCATAAATAACTTTATCTTCTTTTAAAAATTTATCTATAGATACAAGTCCACTTACTCCACCATAAAACACAGATATATTATCTTCTAGTATATTTGCTATTTGTCTTCTGGAAAGTTCCATAGTTTCTTCATTACTTAATCCTTCTTCATATTCTATAGATAAGATACTTCTTCGTGGGATATGTTTTCTCACTATTTTACCGACTTCATCCACTTTCATACCTTTTTCCATGGTTTCTTTCTTTGCACTTAGCACTTTTTTTATTAGTTCTAATTCTTTAATTTTTTCGTCCACTATATTAATTTTATTAGTCAGTAGCTTTAGAATTTCTTCATTATTTTCATCAAGCTTTGATTTAATTTCTTTTAAGGGCATACCTAAATACTTTAAGTATTTTATAATATCTAATTGTGAAAATTGGTCAATTGAGTAATATCTGTAATTGCTTTCTTTATCAACATGAACAGGTTTAAATAAACCTATTTGGTCATAGTATCTTAGTGTTTGTATACTTATTTTATGAAGCTTTGACATTTCACCTATTGAAAATTTTTTACTCATATAATCACCTCATTTGAGATTTAAAATATATTCCATGGATATTTATCAGGTGGATGGCATGTAAACTCCATTTTTTCTTTTGTAGTAGGATGGTAGATTTCTATCTTATTGGACCAAAGAGATATTTGTTGTCCAACTTTATTTATTTCTTTTCCATATCTTTGGTCTCCATATAATGGATGTTTTCTGCTTGAAAATTGAACTCTTATCTGATGAGAGCGACCAGTCTTTAAGTTAACTTGAACTAAGCTTAAATTTTCTTTAAAGTCTAATACTTTATAGTTAAGTTCAGCTTCTTTGGCATCTGTATGATTTTTTTTCACTACAGTTACCATATTAGTCTTTTTATTCTTATATAAAAAATCCCTTAATGTATCTGAACTAGATTTTATCTTGCCATGAACAACAGCTAGATAGGTTTTTTTGAAGCTCTTATTTCTCACTTGCTCAGATAATCTAGATGCTGCCTTTGATGTTTTTGCAAAAACCATAACTCCACCTACTGGTCTATCCAATCTATGTATTAAACCAATATATACATTTCCAGGTTTGTTATACTTTTTTTTAATATAGTCTTTTAAAAGATTTACCATATCCTTATCATTAGTATTATCTCCCTGAGATAATATGTTAACTGGTTTTTCTACAACTAATAAATGGTTATCTTCATATATGACTTTTATCATTATTTTTTCTCCCATCTTCCAAATATACCACAAGGAAGTATCTTACCATCTCTGGAAGCTGGTATTCCTAATTCTCCACCATATACATCTCCTGTATTTGTCTTCTTACCTATTGTTGTAGACAATACATTTTCAAGAACTATTGGAGAAAAACCTGTTGTATAAGAATTAATCAAGAAAAACAAAGGGTTATCTGATAAAACTCCCATACATAAATCTACAAAACTATATAACTTTTCTTCTATTTGCCATACCTCTCCTTTAGGACCTCTTCCATAAGAAGGTGGGTCCATTATTATTGCATCATATTTTTTACCTCTTCTTATTTCTCTTTCAACAAACTTTACAACATCATCTACTATAAATCTTACTGTTTGATTTTTAAGACCTGATAACTCTATGTTTTCTTTTGCCCAATTAACCATACCTTTTGCAGCATCAACATGACATACTTCTGCACCAGCAGATGCACAAGCTACAGTAGCTCCACCTGTATATGCAAAAAGATTTAACACTTTTATAGGTCTGTTAGCTTTCTTTATTTTTTCTATCATCCAATCCCAGTTAGCTGCTTGTTCTGGGAACAATCCAGTATGTTTAAATCCAGTTGGTTTAATGTGAAACTTTAAGTTTTTATAATTTATAGTCCATTGTTCTGGATATCTTTTTTTGTGCTCCCATTGACCTCCGCCTTTATTACTTCTATGATAATGTCCATGAGGGTTTTTCCATAAAGCCCATTCAGATTCCATTGGCCATACAACTTGTGGGTCTGGTCTTCTAAGTACATAATTACCCCAACGTTCTAATTTTTCTCCATTTCCCATATCTATAAGTTCATAATCTTTCCATTTATCTGCTAATAATAACATATTTTTCCTCCTATAAAATAACTCTCAATCCTATGTATTATACCACAAAATTAGTCATTTTTTGCTGTTTTAGATACTTTCTATTCTTTACATTTACTATTAACATTATTACTGTTTTAAGCATATTATATTGTATCTGATTTTTTTATAAAAGGGGGAGGATTTTAATGGAAAATTATCAATCCACAAATACTTGTACATATAATATATTATATGTGCAATTTAATGAAGACTTTGAAAGAAGTAAGTATTTTTCATATGATGTAAAGTATCCTGTTATATACAATATTAGAAATCAATCTACGTACGTAAACCCAGTTATTTTAAATAACATAAACAATGCTGTAAGAATGACTGTAAATAATTTTAAAAACGGTTTGCAGGAAGAAGAACAAGAATATAATAATGCAGCTTCTCAAAATTCACTTCCAAAACAAAGTTATTGGGTATCCACTAATTACGCAGTTACTTTTAATAAAAATTATGTACTAAGTATGATATTAAACCTTATGGGATTTACTAATAACTCTGGACCTAAATACAATACATTGAATAATTACAATATAGATTTGACAACTGGAAAGGAACTTTTGCTTGGTGATATTTTTAGAGATAGGGTTGATTATATAAATATAATAACTGATTATATAAAATCTCAAATAAATGAAAATAGAGAAATGTATTATTCTAATGTTGAATTAGTTGTACCTGAAGACCAAGCTTTTTATCTTACAGATGGTGGAATTGTCATCTATTTTGGGGTTGATGAGATAGCACCTGAAAGCTTTGGAATACCTAAGTTTAAGTTGAAGTTTTCTGACTTTGGAAATTTCATAAATTCACGCTTTTATTGTATTTCCCCAGATATATATGTTCAATCAAGAGGAAGGGCTAAACATTTTATGAGATAAAAATATAGATAATTCTAAGCCCTATTTTAGTATTTATGCTGGAGTAGGGTTAAGATTTATCTATCTTAAACAATGTGATTTAAACAATACTATTTATATGTACTAATTCTATAAACTTAGACATATTGATAAATATTAAAATAGCACGATTGTTTTGTATTAAAAGTTTTAACTTTTGAATCAACAAGAAGATTATATTATTATATACATTTAAGTGATTATTTTTTTTTATACATTTGCTGATAAGCAGAGTTTTTATTTATGACCTCTACATTCAAATTGGGATTACTTACCACTTCATACAAAAAAAGCTTTCCTAATTTTAATCTGATATTCATCTCCAACCTGTTCCATTCATAGCCTTTGAACAATTCTTTTAATAAAAAAACTTCTCCGCAATGGATGTTTTTTAATTCATCTATTGCTTCTTTTAACAGACTATTCATATTATTTCCTCCAATTTGTATAGACTCATTAATTTCATTATATTGGTAATTTTTGACATAGTCAAACAAATTATAAAGGAATTATTATGGTGTCAAAAGTTAACAGTATTGACACTAAAAAACCGTTTTAGTAAAATGGATAAAGATAAATAAATACAGACTTATGAGTAACTTCTGTACTAAATATTTATGTTAGGAAGTGATGATTATTATATATGGATATTGCCGTGTAAGTACAAAAAATCAAACAGATAATAACAGTCTGTATCAGCAACAGCAAGAAATATTGAACAAATATAATGATGCTAAAATAATAAAGGAAACTTATACAGGTACTACTACAAATAGACCTAAATTTGAAAAAATTATATCATCTCTAAAAAAGGGAGATTTACTTGTTGCTACTAAATTAGATAGACTAGCGAGAAGTACATCAGAAGGGATACAACTAATAGAAGGTTTGTTCGCTAAAGAAGTGAGTGTTCATATTTTAAATATAGGTCTCTTAGAAAATACTTCAATGGGCAAGTTTTTTCTAACTACATTACTTGCAGTTGCAGAACTTGAGAGAAACATGATAATAGAACGTACTCAATTAGGGAAAGAATTTGCTAGGAAGAAAAAAGATTTTAAAGATGGTAGACCAAAGAAATACAGCAATCAACAGATACAATATGCATTGGGATTATTAAATTCTAAATCCTATAGAGAGGTTGTGAAGATGACTGGCATATCTAAGAGTACACTTATTCGTGCTAAGAAGTCAATCTAATGAGGCATAATTTATGAAATATTAGAGGTATAAGTAAACTAAATATATTTATGCCTTTAAATAAGCTTATTTTTAGATTTAATAAGTAGAAAAACTTTTTTAACTTTTTATAGGATATTTTTAAATTATATAATTTTATAAAGGTATATTTTGTTATAAATATTAAGTAATATTAAAGTCCTTAACTGTAATGCATTTATGAAAAGGTAATAAATATTGAAAAACTTATGTATGATATAAAAAGTTGATGCTTTATGTAAATTATTTAATATATAGTATAAAAATAGGTATATCTTAGAATGACCTTAGTTATTCTAAGATATACCTATTTTTGTATCAAAAATTTTAAACATTGTAAAAAAAATATCAAAAATATATTGACTCTATAGTTACTATAGAGTTTATAATTAGAACTGTAAAAAAACAAAATAAGTGTCATATTTTTAGGAATTATAACAAATATAAAAGTATACTTAAAAAAATATATTAAGTATAAGCTAAATTGGTGAAATTTAGCTGGGAAAACGTTGTATAGATAAATCAAAACAGGAGGGAATCAAAATGAGTAATAATATTAATCAAGATTTAGAGACAAAAATAATACATTGGGGACATAGTGCAGACCCAGCAACAGGAGCATTAGCTACACCAATATGTCAAACAGCAACATTTGCTGCAAAGACAGTAGAACATTTTGAAGAGTTGTGTATGACATGGGGATATGTGTATACAAGAGAGTGTAATCCAACACTTACAGAGTTAGAGGCTAAGTTAGCTATGCTTGAAAATGCAGAAAGCGCTATATCTAGTACATCAGGTATGGGGGCAATAACATCTACTATATTGGCATTAGTAAAAAGTGGAGACCATATAGTTAGCTCAGATGGAATATTCTCACATACTAAATTATTTATGTCTGAATTGTTATCTAAATTTGGAGTTGAAGTTACATTTGTAGATGCAGTAAATCCTCAAAATGTAAAAGATGCAATGAAACCAAATACTAAGATAGTTTATATAGAAAGTCCTTTAAATCCATCCTTAGATTTAGTAGATATAAAAACAATAGCAGAAATTGCTCATGAAAATAAAAGTTTAGCTATAGTTGATAGTACTTTTGGTACACCAATCGTGCAAAGACCAATAGATTTAGGTGCAGACTTAGTAATACATAGTCTTACTAAATTTATAAATGGACATGGGGATACTTTAGGAGGAGCAGTAGCAGGCTCAAAAGAATTGATAGATTTAGTTAGATGGCCAAGTTTATGTTGTTTTACAGGAGCATCTTTACCACCAATGAGTGCGTGGATGATTTTAAGGGGTATGAAAACATTAGATATGAGAATGAAAAAACATTGTGAAAATGGATTAGCAGTAGCAGAGTTTTTAGAGAAAGAAGAAAATGTAGAATTAGTAAAATATCCAGCACTAAAATCTCATCCTCAATATGAGCTTTGTAAAACTCAAATGAATGGTTTAGGTGGAGGGGTAGTTTCATTTAAACTTAAGGATGGTATAAATGGTTTGACAAGAGACCAAGCTAGTAGAAAATTAATGAATTCTTTAGAGCTTGCAACAATAGCAACAAGCTTAGGGGAAGAACATACATTGGTTCAAATGAATGGAGAAAATCTAATAAGAATAGCTGTTGGATTAGAATCTTCAAATGACATAATAAATGACTTCAAAAAAGCAATAAAAAAATTAAAATAAAATTACATGAATGAGATTATAAACAATAAAATTTTAAGGAGAGAGAATCAATGGAAAACAAAAGTAATGTTAAAAGATTTTTAATAATATTCATATTGGCATTTGGAACAACAGCTATGTATAGTTTACCATATATGAAATCATCATTTTATGACCCAATGCAACAGGCTTTAACATTAAGTCATACACAAATAGGGAACTTATTAAGTTTATATGGATTAGTAGGAATGGTATCTTATTTTATAGGAGGATGGTTTGCAGATAGATTCTCAGTTAGAAAACTGATAACTTTTTCTTTAATTGCTTCAGGAATACTTGGATTTTATTTCTCTACATTCCCATCATATAGTATGATACTTTTAATATTTGTATTATGGGGATTTACGACTATATTAACTTTCTTCTCAGCATCTGTTAAGGTTGTTAGAATGCAAGGAAGTGAGTCAGAGCAAGGAAGAATATTTGGTTTTTATGAAGGATTATCAGGTGTATCAGGTACATTAATTTCTTTTATAGGTCTTTACTTCTTTGGTAAATTTGCTGAAATAACAGTAGGATTCAAATATGTAGTATGGTTATATTCTGCAGCATCTATAATATGTGGTATACTTCTATTCTTCTTAGTAGAAGATAAAAAAGATAGTGGAACATCAGACGAAGGATTAAGCATTAAGTCATTATTAAAAGTAGTTACAATGCCAAAGGCTTGGTTGATTGGTCTTATAATATTTTCAACTTATTTAGTATTTTCAAGTTTAACTTATTTAAGTCCATACTTATCAGAAGTTTACGTAATGCCAATGACTCTAGTTTCAGCTCTATCAATAATCAGAACTTATGTTATAAAAATGGGTGCATCTCCAGTTGCTGGTGTCATAACAGATAAAGTTGGTTCATCTATAAGAGTAATGTTTGTAGGATTTATACTAATGACAGTGAGCACAGCTGCTTACTTGGTTATTCCTAAGAGTGCAGGATTTATATGGATAGCTGTAATAAACATGATAATACTAAGTGTAATATTATTTGGATTTAGAGGTATATACTTTGCATCTGTTTCAGAGTCTAATATATCTTTAGAAACCACAGGAGCAGTAGTTGGATTTGCGTCATTTATAGGATTTTCTCCAGACGCATTTTATTACACTATTGCAGGTAATTGGTTAGATAAATATGGACAAACAGGATATACATATATATTTATTTTATCTGTAGTATGTGCAGTTATAGGTATATTTGCCACTTATGCTTTAAATAAGATAAACAAAAGAGAAAATAAGAATTTGAATAACAAGATTGCTTAAATATTTATACTTATTTATATGGGGATATCTCAAAATAAAATTTTGAGTTATCCCCTTTTTGGGCAAAAAATAACACAATGCATTTATTCTTCTAGAAAATTTATTTGCACAACTAGAAATATAACGAATTTATAGTTAGAAATGAAAAATCTATGTAAATAAGTGTTTACAATATGTTTGAAAATTTCCAGGTGCGACTCGTTATTATAAGATTTTGTGTCGAGATGAGTATATATAAATAATATTTTCAATAACAAATAATTACAATTAAATTAAAAATATTTGCAAAATATGTTTTTTATGTTATTATGTTAACCTATATAAGTAATATATAAAATAGACTTAGATTCAAGAAAAATATTATGATTTTATGTGTTTATATTATTTTATATTTATATAAGGAATAAGTCTGTCAAAAATAACTTTCATGATTATCAAGAGATGGCTCTAATTATAAAATTAAGTCCTACTCTTACTTAAATTTACATACTAATACATTTTGTATCTAAATATAACTATGTTAGTCCACTATTATACATTTTTTTTAAACAAAGTTTGTTCAAGTGTAGTTATACAATAAAATAGATCCATAAAGGTGTCAATTAAAGGAGGTGAATATATCAATTTAGAGGATTTAAATTGATATAAAAATATGATTTTTAGTAGCTTAACATTTTTATTCGCGTTTTTACCTGTAGTTTTTATACTTTATTTTTTAGTTAATGATAAACTTAAAAATTTTGTGTTATTACTTATGAGTCTATTCTTTTATGCATGGGGGGAACCTAGATATATATTCTTAATGCTTGGGTCTATAGCAATCAATTATATGTTTGGGCTTAAAGTATCTTCAGATAATAAGAAAGAAAAGAAATTGTGGTTAACATTATCTGTGATTTTTAACATATCATTATTGGTGATTTTTAAATATTCTAATTTCCTTATAGACAATTTTAATGCTTTATTTAATGCTCATATAAGCATTCCAACAATAGCACTACCTTTAGGTATATCATTTTTCACATTCCAAACAATGAGTTATGTAATTGATGTGTACAGAAAAGATGGAAGCGTTCAAAAAAATATATTTGACTTAGGGCTATATGTAAGTTTATTTCCACAACTTGTAGCAGGTCCCATCGTTAGGTATCGAACTGTAGATGAGCAAATAAGTAAGAGGACTCATTCTAATGAAAAATTTGCAGTTGGAGTAAATAGATTTATATGTGGACTAGCTAAGAAAGTTATTTTAGCAAATCAACTTGGTGTGGTAGCAGATGGAGTTTTTTCAGCAAATATAGCTAATCTTTCAATAGCTGAATCGTGGCTGGGAATAATATGCTATACACTTCAAATATACTTTGACTTTTCAGGTTACAGTGATATGGCTATAGGTCTTGGTAAAATGTTTGGATTTGATTTTCTTGAAAACTTCAACTATCCATACATATCACAATCTGTATCTGAATTTTGGCGAAGATGGCATATATCACTAAGTAGTTGGTTTAAAGACTATGTATACATACCTTTAGGTGGAAATAGAGTTTCTCCTATTAAGCAGTATACAAATTTATTTGTGGTATGGTCTTTAACAGGAATATGGCATGGTGCTAACTGGACATTTCTTACATGGGGTATATATTATGGAATCTTAATTAGTATAGAAAAAGCCTTTTTAGATAAATTACTAAAAAAGGTACCACAGATATTTAGACATATATACTTAGTACTAATAGTAATGATTGGATGGGTATTCTTTAGAGCAGATAATATAGTACAAGCATCTGAATTTGTACAAGTTTTATTTGGAATTGGCTCAAGTCCAATATATAATAACTCCTTTATTATGTATATAAATGATTATGGATATATTATAATTTTATCTATTATATTTGCAATACCTATAATACCTAAGCTTAAGTCAATATTAAAATCAAAAACTAAAAAGCTGGTTGAAAGTAATTTTGTATACGTACTTCATTCAACTTTTTTAGTGGCACTAATGTTTATAGTGGTTGTGATATTGATAAATTCTACATATAATCCATTTTTATATTTCAGATTCTAAGGGGGGACAATTAAGATGAATAATAAGAAATCAAAGTGGATATCAATTCCTTTTGTAGTTATAATAATAGGAACATTCCTTATACACATAGTAAGCAAAGATAAAGAAATTAGTGAATCTGAAAATAGAACGTTGGCTCAAAAACCAACTCTACAAGATTTTAAATTTGAAAAATATACAAGTAAATTTGAAAGTTATTTTTCAGACCAGTTTCCATTTAGAGAAGAGTTATCTGAAATATACTCTAAGGCACAAATAGTTCTTGGTAAAAATAAAATTAAAAACTATTATTTACTAGATGATAACTGGATTATGCCAATGCCATCAAAATCAATGACTGAAAAAGAATTAAAAGATGCTGCAAATGAAATAAATGAATTATCTAAAATAGCAGCTGATTCAAATAAAAAAGTTTATTATATTTCTACTCCAAATAAAGAAAGTATGTTAACACATTTATACCCCAAATATACTGATGGATTAAAAAATGATATTAATAATAAAAATGCTTTCAAAAGTTATTTGGATTTAGAAATTATAAACTCTATAGATGTAGATGAACATTTTTTAAAAGAGTTTAATGAATCTCAGCGAGAAGGCTTGTATTTTAAAACAGACCATCACTGGAATGGAATAGGAGCTTATGAAGGCTTTAAATTTATAATTGAAGATATGAATATAGTAAATAATATTTCTTGGGATAACTATACCCAAACAATGTATGATAAAGGATATTTTCTAGGAAGTTTCAATAAAAATTTAAATAAACTAGTTAAAGAAGATGAGACTATTCCATATGTTCATCTAAAAGATAAGCCTAATTACGAATATTATAAATTTGATGGAAAAACAGAAACTAAATGCAAGGAAGAAGATGTTATAGCTACTCGTAAAAATGAAGAAGACATTTTATATGGTGGTGCATATATGTTTGGTAATGCTTGCTCTATTTTAAAAATTAGAAATGAAGATGCATTATCTGATAAAAAAATACTTATTATAAGAGATTCATATCAAGCTCCTACATCATGGTTGTTCGCGGATATATTCTCAGAGGTGCAACTAGTAGATCCTAGATATATTGATAAACTTGATATATCTATTGATGATATTATAAGAGATAGTGAGGCCGATTTAGTCATGTTTATGTACAATACAAGAGATTTTAAAATGATGATAGATGTAATGAAAGAACAAAGAGAGAAGAGTTAATCTTCTCTCTTTGCTATATGCTTAATAAAAATCTATACATTTTATCTGATATACGATCATATCCAACATCATTTGGATGAAGACCATCTCTTGTAAATGTACTAATATTCTTTTTTGATATCCCACCTTCAGAGTATAAATCTAATACAGGAAGCGAATACATCTGACCTAAAGATTTTATAACGTTTACATAATCTATTAGCTTACTTCCAACTTCATTGGTAAAGTCAATATCATATCCATCACGAATTCTTTGGGGCGGAGTAATTAAAACCAAATCTATACTAGGATTTGATGACAATATTTTCTCTATTAACAGCTGATATGACCCTGTAAAGGTAGTTTCATCAAACTCAACACTTCCGCTAGCTTTAATTTTTCCAAGTTTTTTATTATATCTAAAATCATTAGTTCCAGTAAAAATTGTTGCCAAATCGTATACCTTATAATCAATTGTCTTTCCAAGTGTATATGTTGACTTATTTTTAGATTGGGATACCATTGTTTGACCATTTTCACCCATATTATCAATTCTTGAGAATCCTAATATATTCTTAAGTTTATCCTGATATCCATTAGCCCTTGTTATACTATCACCTAGAGTTATCCATGACTTGCCTTTCCACTTGTTAAAGTACATCAATTCTAAGGATGTATTGTTTTGTGTATCACTAAATACAGGTGATGAATTATTTAAATCAACTAACGTATATGAAGTAATACAGCTAATTATTGTAACTAATAAAAAACATATGGTGCTCTTTTTCATATGATACCACTCCTATATGCTTTATTATGTATTAAGTATTCATAAATTATTCCTAACATAATTTAGATACAAATAAAGCGGAAAATTTATGGATATCTAAAACTAAATATACCTATAAAAAATTTGAATAAAATGTATAAACATATTGCTTTGATTGATTTGTATGGCTATTTTTTTTAGTAGTATTAGATGTTTTTATAAAACGAGGATTATATGTTAAATAAAAAAATAAGTCCATCATTTTAATGATAATTGTATTTTTATTAAAAGTACCATTAGTATTTTCTAATAAAAATATTAATGGTAAGTCTGAAAAATTAGATAATTTAAGTGTTGAACAATTAATAGAAATTGGAGATAAGGATATTGATCAAAAATCAGAATATCTTAAAGCATTTAGAACAAATTCAAATTAGAATATATTATTGCTCTGTTGACTAATGTATATGAGTAGAAAAGTAAAGGATGGTGAAAATAAATGAAATGGATATTGATTTGAAATAGCTATTTAAGTAATTTAAAAAAATACATAGGCTCTATTTCTTGTACTCAAATTTCCTCAATATTAAAATTTAAGATATTAATTGAAAAAGAAGTAACAAAAAATAACATACAAAAACTCAAAAATGAGTTGAACTTAAAATTTGATTAGAAAAAAATCAATTTTGAGATAATCTCGTTTATGTTTACGCAAGAAATAATACTAATTTATAAATATATCTTATACTTATTGTATAATACATATTGAGAGAAGATATTAGTGTTAGTCACCAAGAATACCATAAATTTGTCTATGAGGAGAATACAAAAATAGGTGAATTTAGGCTTATATATTATAATAATGGAGGAATTTAACTTTTATGGAAAAGTATGAATATATTGGGTTTTATATAAAAAAACCAGTTGGAAATAATGTGTTTTCATATGAAAAAAGAGAAGGTAAGAGTATATATGTTCCAAAGCTTATAAATGGTACATTGAATGATGTAATGTTAGGTAATGAGGTAGTCTTTAATGAAATAGATGAGAATAAGGAAATAAAAGCAATAGGGTTGAAGAATATGGTCGAATATGTCCTGGGAAATAAAAAGATATATGTATTTGACAATCATAATCATGCATTTTATTTTTGGGTAAAATCTATGCTGAAGGATGAGTTTACAAGAGGATGTAAGTTAGTGCATGTGGACCAACATAAGGATACTAGAGAACCTGAAAACTATAATGTAGATATAAATAATATAAAAGATGTATTCAGGTATACAAATGAAGTTTTAAATGTAGGAAGTTTTATAAAACCCGCTTTAAAACATAACATATTCTCAGAATTAATAATAATAGACAGTTCATATGGATTTGATTTAGATATAGAATCAGAATTTGTCCTTGATATAGATTTAGATATATTTTCAAGTGATATGGACTATATACCATTTGATTTCAAATTAGAAAAGATAAAAAACTTAGTTAAAAAAGCCAAAATAATAACAATTGCGACAAGCCCTTACTTTATAAATCAAGAGTATGCTATAAAAGTATTAAAAGAATTGTTTAATTATGATATAATGTAAGAGTTAACTTTAAATAAAATATGGTATAATCAAAAAGAAGAAACTTCTAATCTAACTAAAAGATTTTATACTATAAAAATATAGGTATACTTAGGAGGAAAAAGTATGAGTTTATATACTGAATGGAGAAATTTAAGTGATAATCATGAAAGTCAAGAAGCAGAGGTAAAATTCTGGGAAGAATATTTAAAAATTGAAGCTGGAATATATAATGAAATATTAAATAATAAAATGGATGTTGTTGAAGGGAAAGTAAGTGAATTAGCTGAAAAATTTGGAACTACTAATGAATTTTTCATGGGATTCATAGATGGAATAAGTGAAAGTTTAAAAGAAGGTATAGTTTTAGAAGATGTAGAAGCTGATAAAGAAGTTTCTATAAAAATAGATTGGGAAAAATTATATAACAATATGGTAACTGTTGAAGCTCATTGGCTATATAATTTACAAGGTTGGGAAGAAATACTACCAGCAGACCAAAGAAAAGAAATAATAAAGGCTTACAAGAAATCTAAAACAATAGTTAAAGAAGCAAAAATAGGAAGAAATGATTCATGCCCATGTGGAAGTGGGAAAAAATATAAGAAATGTTGTGGAAAGTAAGGTAGTCTCATGTTTATTTTAAGATTTGCGGATGATGATGACAATTTATCAGTTAAAGATTTTACATCTTTAACTGATTTAAAAAAATATATTAGTGAAAATGATATAGATAAAACATGGCATCAAATTGAAGAAGTTAAAAAAGTAATACCTAACTTAAAAGAAGACTAAGATTAAGTAACATCAAAAAGAATATTAAAAATAGTTGTCTATAAGGACAACTATTTCTATTTTTAGATATAAATATAAAATATACAGGGGGTATAAATATGAAATTTATTGATTTACATTGTGATACTATAGCAAAATTAATGGAAAATGTAGAGACAAGTGAACTTAAGTCTAACAAATATTCTGTTGATATAGACAGATTAAAAAAAGGGGATTCATTAGCTCAAACATTTGCTCTTTTTGTTGATACTGAAGAAGTAAAGCATCCTTTTGATTACTGTATGAGTATGGCAAGTAAATTTCATGAGGAAATGAAAAAAAATAGTGATGTAATAGCTTTAGCCACTAATTATGAAGAAATTATGAAAAATCAATCAGAAGGTAAACTTACAGCACTTTTATCTATTGAGGAAGGTGCAGTACTTGAAGGTAAAATAGAGAATTTAAAGAAATTTTACGACTTAGGAGTTAGAATGATGACAATAAGTTGGAATCATGTGAATGAATTGAGTTTTCCTCATAATAAAGTAGAGTATAAAGAAAAAGGACTTACTGATTTTGGAAGAGAAGTGGTGCATAAAATGAATGAATTAGGAATGATAGTTGATGTTTCTCATATTTCAGATGGTGGATTTTATGAAATTGCAAAGATTTCTTCTAAACCAATAGTTGCTACACATTCTAATTCAAGAAAAATGATGAGCCATTCTAGAAATTTAACTGATGATATGATTAAAGTATTAGCAAATAAAGGTGGAGTTACAGGTATTAACTTCTTCCACTTATTTTTAAGTGATAAAAGTGAAAGTAAACTTGAAGATATGGTTAGACATATAAAACATATTGTAAATGTTGGAGGAATAGATGTTGTGGCTCTAGGTTCAGATTTTGACGGAATAGATTCAAAGGTTGAGATTGAAGATATATCACAAATGGGTAAATTGTATGAACCTTTAAAAAAAGAAGGATTTAGTGAAGATGAGATAGAAAAGATATACTATAAAAATGCTTTAAGAGTAATAAAAGAAGTATTATAAGAAATGTTCTTTTGACATTAGGAAACAAAGTTTTATATCGAACATAGTATAAACTAAGATAAAAATTTATTGGAGGTTTAACTATGAAGGTAGGAGACATTGTAGCTAGAAAGTCACATGACAAAGATATAGTATTTAAAATAGTCTCTTTTGGTGTAGATGAAAATAATGAGAAAATAGCTATACTAAAGGGAATTGCATTTAGAGTAATAGCAGATGCTTATATTGATGACTTAGAATTAGTAAAAGCACCTGATATAAAAGGTATATTAATAGATAAAAATGTAGAAAATTTATTATATAAGTCAGTAAGAAAAGCTAAAGAAAGACAAAAAAGAATGACAAGAGCAGTTCCAAAACTTCAATTAAATCCTAACACATATGGAATGCCTGGAAAGGTATTACAGATAGATGGAGATAAAGAATATTTAAAGATTTGCTTGGATGTATATGCTCAACTTGGAATACCTGCAGTAGGTGTAGCTGTTTCAGAACAAAATCAATATAAAGAAGTAAGAGCGTTACTAGAAAAATATAATCCAGATATACTAGTAATAACAGGTCATGATGCAATGACAATAAAAAGAGGGGATATAGAAGATATGAGTAACTATAGAAACTCTTTAAACTTTATTAAAACAGTAAAAGAAGCACGTAAATGGCAACCAAATTTGGATAATCTTGTTATATTTGCAGGAGCATGCCAATCAAATTATGAAAAAATAATAAGTGCAGGAGCAAACTATGCAAGTTCACCTGGAAGAATAATGATACATGCATTAGACCCTGTTTTTATAGTAGAGAAAATTGCTTGTTCAAGAATTGATGTAGTAGTGCCTATTGATGAGGTTATAGAGCAGACTATTACAGGTGTTAAGGGAATTGGTGGTTCTGAAACAAGAGGAAAATTTAGATGGGCAATGCCAAAAACAATATTACATTAGCAAAAATTAACATAATTATACTGTATATCTTCAAAAATAGTATTGACATTTTTGCAAAAAATATATAAAATAATTAGTTTAAACATTTGACAAAAATGTTTATATGTGATATTATGTAAACATATAAACGTTAAAGAAGGTGATATTGTGGCTACTGTTCAAACTCTAGACAAGATAAGAGTAAGCTTAGAGAGACATATAGGAAAGAAAATATTGTTGAAAGCTAATAAAGGAAGAAAGCAGATTATTACAAAAGAGGGTATACTAGAAAAAGTTTATCCAAGCGTGTTTGTTATAAAATTAGATGATGAAAGTAATGGATATCCTAGAGTATCTTATAGTTACTCAGATTTATTAACATCTAATGTAAAGTTACAAGTTTTTAGAGATCAAGATAAATTACAAATCAGTTAAAATTATACCTATTAAAAATAGGTGTAATTTTTTTTTTGCTTCTTAAATATAAATATAGTGTGATATTTTTATAATACTTAAGGAGGTAAGCTATGGAATTAATTAAAGATGTAATTAAGGTTGACAATAGAATAGACTTTGGAAAATTTCAAACATTCATTGAGGCGGAGGCAGTTGTGCCGGACAAAAAATTAGATGTATATGAAATTGTAAAAACAGAAGGGTACATATCAATTAAAAAAATTGAAATGGCAGATGGGAAGATACTTTGTAGAGGAAGTTTTAATTATAATGTAATCTATATTGCAGATGATAAAAATACTATTTCTAATGTAGATGGGAAAGTAGATATAAACGAAGTAATAGAAAAAGATAATGTTGTTCAAGATATGGAATACATGTTGTTTTCAGAAGTAGAGCATATGGATTGTACTATAATGAATGAGAGAAAAATTAAAGTAGGAGCTCTTATGAATATAAGGGGAAGTTTGTTTGAGAAGCAAAGATTAGACATTGTAAAAGATGTAGCACAAGTAGAAGGAATACAAAAGTACAGAAAGGAAATATGTTTTCAAGATATAGTTGGAATAGAAAAAGCAGAAAGTTCTATAAGAGATACTATAACTATAAACACAGAAGAAATTCAGTCTATAATAAGTTTGAATCCATGTGTTAAAGTAAAAGAAAGTAGAGTGACTGACAATAAAGTTATTATTGGTGGAGTATTAGAAATAAATCCATTAGCTTGTACATATGAGGGTGAACTTGTGGAGTTGGATAGAGTAGGTATTGAGTTTACTCAATTTGTAGAAGTACCTGGAGTTAGTGATGGTATGACTGAGGAAGTTCTGTTATCTATGTCAGACTTTAATCATATTTTCAAACAAAATAGTGAAAGTAATACAGGTCTTTTAGAAATAGATTGTATGGCTTGTTGTAAAGTAAAAGTTACAGATGAAGTGACAAGAGAAGTATTACAAGATGCATATTCTCCTCAAAAAATAATAAAATTTGACCATAAACCTATTCAGTTGAATAAGACTTTAAGAAATAGTGAAGAAACATTTATGGTTAGAGAAGGCATAAGAAATGATAATGATGATATACAAATAAAAGATATTGTAAGCGTTTGTCCAACTATGTCTATAGAAAATAGCTATATTGAAGGAAATAAAAGCATTATACAAGGAATCGTAAAAGTTGAAATTTTATTTGTTCCAGTTGAAGGTTTAAAATTGGTTTATAAAATTAGTGAAGAAATTCCATTTGAACACGATATAGAGATGGATAATTTAACTGATACAGCATCTGTGTTTAATACAGCATGTATTGATAAAGTTGAAGTTGATTTGAATAGAGACCAGATAGATTTGATTATAAAAATCAAGCGATTTACTGAAGCATTAGATAAGAAAGCAGAAAACTTTATTATCAAGGGTGAAGACCAAGGTGTCTATGATTTATCTAAAGCTCCTAGCATAATCGTATATATATGTAAAGAAGGAGATACTTTCTGGAACATTGCAAAAAAATACAATACAACAGAAAATGAAATTGCAGAACTTAATGATATAAAACTTGATGAACCAATTAAGCCTGGTAAGTGTCTTATTTTAGAAAAAAAAGTCGTATTAGTAGATTAATGTTAAAAAATTTAAAGTAATTAAGTATAATAGGGTATTATAATACCCTATTATTTTATTTTTTGTAGTATAATATTATTGTTAGTGATGCATTATTCTTTAAACAAGGAGGATAGAATGGATTTTATAAGACTAAAGAGTAGAGCAAAAATAAATTTATCCATTGATGTCTTAGGAAAAAGGCAAGACGGTTATCATTTTGTTGAAATGATAATGCAAACGATAGATTTATACGATATAGTAGATATAAAAAATTTAGATGAAGATGAAATAAAGGTAAAAAGCACTAGTTTAGATATTCCTTTAGATGAAGATAATATTGTTTATAAAGCTGCCAAAATACTTAAGAATAAATTTGATATAAAAAAAGGTGTAGAGATATTCATAGAAAAAAATATTCCTGTAGCAGCAGGAATGGCTGGAGGAAGTTCTAATGCAGCCGCAGTATTAGTAGGTCTAAATCAATTATGGAAACTTGGATTATCTGAAGATGAATTAAAAGAAATAGGATTTAATTTAGGAGCAGATGTTCCATTTTGTATATCAGGAAGACCTGCTTTAGCTCAAGGTGTTGGAGAAAAGCTAACAGACATCAAAGGTTTACCGTGTGATATGAATATATTGATATGTAAACCAGACTTATTCGTTTCTACTAAAGAAGTTTATCAAGGATTAGATTTGAATAATATTAAAAAAAGACCAAATAATAAATATTTGATGGAGTGTTTAAAGTCTGAAGATATAAAAGCTGTATCAGAAAGCATGGTAAATATTCTTGAAAATGTTACTATAAGTAAACATAGAGAAATAAATGATATAAAGCAAGTAATGATGAAAAATAATGCTTTAGGTTCTATGATGAGTGGAAGTGGTCCTACAGTTTTTGGACTATTTGAAAGTAAAGAAGATGCTCTAATTGGAAAAAAAGAATTATTAAAAAAATATAAACAGGTGTATGTTGTTAATAGCAGTCAAAAAGGGGTTGAAATTTGTGGAGAATTTAACTAAACTGAACTTGGATAATTACAAGCCATTAAGAGATGTAGTCTTTGAAAATTTAAGAGAGGCAATCTTAGAAGGAAAATTAAAGCCTGGTCAAAGGCTAATGGAAGTACAACTAGCAGAACAATTAGGAGTAAGCAGAACTCCAGTGAGAGAGGCAATAAGAAAGCTTGAATTAGAAGGTTTAGTTGTTATGTTGCCTAGGAAAGGTGCGTATGTTGCAAATATGTCGTTAAAGGATATTATGGATGTATTAGAAGTAAGAGCAAGCTTAGAAGGCTTAGCAGCATATCTTGCCGCCGAAAGAATTAGTGATGAAGATATTAAAAAGCTTAAAGATATATCAGAAGAATTCAAAAAGAGTACTTTAGAATCCGATGTAGATGCACTGTTAAAACTTGATGTAGAATTTCATGAATGTATATTTAAAGCAACTAATAATAAAAAATTAATCCAATTAATAAACTCATTATGGGAACAAGTATATAGGTTTAGGGTTACTTACATGTCTGCTTATGATACATCGCATAATATTGTTGAAGAGCATAAATATTTACTTGATGCTATAATTAAAGGTGATAGTGAGCTATCTAAGAAGTATGCTACGGAGCATATAGAAAAAGCAGAGCAGTTTATGATAGATAAGGCTATGATTAGTAAAGACTTATAAAATATAAGTTTAAAAAGCTATTTTAAAATGATTACAATCATTTTAAAATAGCTTTTTTTATTAATATTAAAAAATATTATGAATAAATTAAATTTAATTGGACATAATTGATGATATAAATTTATCTTAAGGGGGAATTTTCAATGAGAAAAATTAAGATTAGATTGGGACTATTAATATTAAGTCTTATATCAGTCATATCAATAATGACAATAGTAATAAATGGTGAGGTAAAAAAGGTAGATAATATATCAAAAGATTATAAAGATAAATTAATAAGATTTCATGTTATAGCAAACAGCAATACAGATGAAGACCAAGAACTTAAACTAAAAGTTAGAGATGAAGTAATAAAATATTTACAACCAAAGCTTCAAAATTCAAAAAGTATAAAAGAGAGTGAAGCTATTATAAAAAAGGAATATAGTAATCTGGAAGAAATAAGTAAAAATATTATTCTTGAAAATGGATATAATTACAGTGTAAAGGTAGGTATACAATACAGCAACTTTCCTACTAAACAATATTCTAATATAGTTCTTCCTGCTGGTGAATATAAGGCATTAAAGATTATTATTGGAAAAGGTGAAGGAAAAAATTGGTGGTGTGTTATGTTCCCTCCACTATGCTTTGTTGATGAGTCTAATGGAGTAATAGATAAATCTACAGACGATAAGTTGAAAGAAGTTTTAACTGATGAAGAATATAAGTTAATAAAGCAAGATACACCAAAGAAAACAAGTAGAGTAAAAATTAAATTTAAAGTACTTGAAGTGGTAAAAGATTTAGAGAAAAAATTTTAAAAATAAGATTGTAAGGAGTGGTTTTAATCATGGACAGGTGGAGTAAACTGATGGCTATACTATTAGCTTTGACTTTTATATTTATACCTATTAAAGAGGTATTTGCATATGAACCAACAGAGAAGATTAAGAAAATAAATAAACAAGAAAAAAATATAGCAAAGAAAGAAGTCATAAATTTATCTGATAATGACTTAATATTATTATCTAAGTTGGTTGCAGGAGAAGCTAGAGGAGAAAGCTATGAGGGACAGGTTGCTGTAGCAGCTGTAGTAATAAATAGAGTATTGGACCCTAGATTTCCAGACACAATAGAAGAAGTTATATACCAAAAAAATGCTTTCTCAGTTGTGCTTGATGGTTCAATAAAGATGACACCGACAGACTCAGCATGTAAAGCAGCTCAAGAAGCTCTTTATGGAACTGACCCAACTAATAAAGCAGTATATTTCTGGAATCCAGAAATAGCCACTTGCAAATGGATAAATAGACTAAATCCATATATGAGAATAGGAAATCATGTGTTTGCAAAATAAATTTAAATTTTTAAGTAGTGAAAGGAGTTGTCTTTTTCTAGAAATTATTTTCTAATTTTAGATAGCTCCTTTATTTTTTGTGTAAAATAAACTATAATAATCATTTAGGTAATAATATATTAATTATGAATATAAATAAAAATTTTAGCGATAAATAAGTTGTTGTTAAACACAAAAATGTAAAGTAGGTGTTGTATAAATATGAGCAATAAGCCAATAGGAGTTTTTGATTCAGGATTGGGTGGATTAACAGTTTTAAAAGAGATAATGAAGATATTACCAAATGAAGATATAATATATTTTGGAGATACTGCTAGAATACCATATGGTTCAAGGTCTAAAGAAACTATAATTAAATATACTTTTCAAGCCATAAACTTTTTAAAAACAAGAGATGTAAAAGCTATAGTTATAGCATGTAACACTGCTACTGCAAGAAGTTTAAAAGAAGCTCAAGAAAAATATGATATACCAATAATTGGTGTTATAGAAGCAGGAGCTAGAACAGCTGTAAGTTCTACAAAAAACAAAATTGTAGGAATAATAGGAACTGAAGGAACTATAAGTTCAAAAGCATACAATTTGGAAATATCTAAAATAGATGAGAGCATAGAAATTGTCAATAAAGCATGTCCTCTATTTGTACCTATTGTTGAAGAAGGATGGGCAAATACAGAAGTAGCTAAATTGACAGCAAAGATATATTTACAAGAATTGAAAGAAAAAAACATAGATTCTCTAGTATTAGGATGTACTCATTATCCTATTTTGAAGAGAACAATAGGTGAAGAAGTTGGAGAACATATAAAACTAGTTAATCCAGCTAAAGAGACTGCTAAAGATTTAAAAACAATTTTAGAGGGACAAAATATTATAAACAATACAGAAGTTCACGGAACTTATCAATATTATGTATCAGATATACATGAAAAATTTTCAGATATAGCAAGAGAATTTTTAAAGAAAAAAATTGATAAGATTCAAAAAGTAGAAATACAAAAATATTAGCTTATATGAAGAATCTATGGAGGAAAAATCGTTGAGTGTAAAAATAAGTATAAATACTAGACAATATGATGAAAAAGGAAATATGGACACCATAGAGATGACTGCCTTTGGTAAAATTTTTTACAAAAATGATGGAATATATGTTATTTACAAGGAAAAAGAAGAAAATATAGAAATAACTAATACTATAAAGATACTTAAAAATGAAGTTAGTATCAAAAAGTTTGGCGCTATTAACTCAACAATGCTGTTTAAATGTGGAGAAAGTAGCACTACAAAATATGTGACCCCACAAGCTACTTTATTAATTGATATTGATACAAGAGAATTAGATATAAATATACAAGAAGGGGAATACATAAAATTGAAAATAGACTATAATATAAAGATACAAGATTTATTTTTAGGTAGGAATAAAATAGATATATACATAGGTATTAAATAATAACTATAGCTATTTTCCAGAAATTTTATAAAGGTAGTGAAAAAACTACCTTTTATTTAATTTATTTGGTATTATTATATTTATATTAAACTTTAATTTCTTAAAATTGATACAAGGGTTTAGCGTTTTTTTATAGAAAGTATACTTAAAAGTGAATAAAACTAAGTGTAAGAGGGATAAATATGATATTTGATAAGGTACTAGGTACTATAAATAAACATAATTTAATACAAAAAGGCGATAAAATAGTTTTAGGTCTTTCTGGAGGACCTGATTCAGTTTGTTTATTGCATGTACTAAATAGATTGAAAAAAGATTTTAATATAGAAATATATGCAGCACATTTAAATCATCAAATAAGAGGGATAGAAGCTCAAAAAGATGCATTATATGTATCTAAGCTTTGTGAGGATATGGGAATTGTATTCTTTGTAAAGTCTATTAATGTACCAAAATATTGTGAAAATGAGGGATTATCATTAGAAGAAGGAGCAAGGAAGCTAAGATATGAAATGTTTTATGAAATTAAGGATAAGATTAAAGCCAATAAAATAGCAATAGGTCATAATCTCAATGACCAAGCTGAAACTGTTATGATGCGTATTATGAGAGGAACAGGTTTAACAGGTCTAAAGGGAATTGATTATATTAGAGATAATTGCATAATTAGACCCATATTAGATGTGGAAAGAAGTGAGATAGAGGAGTATTGTGAAGCTTATAATTTAAACCCGAGAATAGATAAAACAAATTTAGAAAATATATACACTAGAAATAAAATAAGGTTAGACCTTTTACCATATATGAAGGATAATTTTAATTCAAATGTAATAGAATCTATAGTGAGGATGAGCAATAGTTTAAAAAGTGATAACGATTATATTGAGAAAGAGGCGGAGGCTAAATTTAGAGAAGTTTCAAATGTAAAAGAAAAAGGCTTTGTAGAGATAAATTTAGATAATTTTATTTGCTTGCATGATGCAATCAAAGTTAGGGTTCTTAGAAATTCTATAAAACATATACTAGGAGATACTAATTTTGTTGACCAAAGACATATAGAGGATATAATGTCTTTAGAAAGTGATTCAAAAGTAAATAAAATGTTAACTCTTCCAAGAAATATATTTGTTTATAGAAAAAAAGACAGTATAATATTAACCAATGAGGAAATTGTTAATGAGGAAATTGAATTTTATTACAATGTACCTAGTAATGGGTTTATAAAAATAAAAGAATTAAAACAAATTATTGAGACCCAAGTAATAAGTATAGATAGGTATAAGAGTATGAAATTAGACAATTCATCTAAAGGGTTTGATTTTAATAAGGTAAAAGGGGGTATAGTAATAAGAAGTAGAAGGCAAGGTGATAAGATAAAGCTTGCTATGGGAAGTAAAAAAGTGAAGGATTTATTCATAGATTTAAAAATCCCAAGAGAAGAAAGATGTAAAATTCCTATAATCACAGATAGTGAAGGAATAATATGTGTTGGAGATTATAAAATCAGTGAGAATTATAAAATTGATGAAAGCACAAAAGAAGTATTAAAAATTAATTTCAACAAATTATAGGGCAAAGCAATGTATGA
Organism: Clostridioides sp. ZZV15-6383; assembly: GCF_020657735.1. Lineage (NCBI taxonomy): Bacteria > Bacillati > Bacillota > Clostridia > Peptostreptococcales > Peptostreptococcaceae > Clostridioides > Clostridioides sp. ZZV15-6383. The sequence continues at coordinate 58,625 of NZ_JAGWCV010000016.1, forward strand.
AAGGAGGGCTTCTATATTGAATAAGTTGCTAAAAGGGGCAGGTTTTTATCTACTTGTTTTTATAATTATAGTAGGTATAGTTCAATTCTCAGGTAAGCCTACAGAAAAAATAAAAGATTTAAAATTCTCTGAAGTATATAGAGAATTAACAGATGAGAATATATCAAGATTATACTTTGTAAATCAAACTTCTGTAGAAGGTACTATAAAAGATACAAATACAAAGTTTAAATCATATGTTCCAACAGAAGTAATGGGAAATAAACTTGCAGATGAGGTGTTAGACCAAGCTAAAGCAGGGAAACTAACTTTTGGTGGTGAAGCTAAGCCATCTACACCTTGGTTTGTCGAAATGTTGCCCACATTACTGTTAATATTCTTTATGGTGATTCTTTGGTTCGTATTTATGAATCAGTCTCAAGGTGGAGGCGGAAAGGTTATGAGCTTTGGTAAATCAAAAGCTAAGGTTCATAAAGATGATGAAAAAACTAGAGTTACATTTAAAGATGTAGCTGGTTTAGATGAAGAAAAAGAAGACTTACAAGAGGTAGTAGACTTCTTAAAGAATCCTAAGAAATATATTGAATTAGGTGCAAGAATACCAAAAGGTATGCTTATGGTAGGCCCACCTGGAACTGGTAAAACATATCTATCAAGAGCAGTTGCAGGAGAGGCAGGCGTTCCATTTTTCAGTATAAGTGGTTCTGATTTCGTTGAGATGTTTGTTGGGGTTGGTGCATCAAGAGTAAGAGATTTATTTGAACAGGCTAAGAAAAGTGCTCCAGCCATAATATTCATAGATGAAATTGATGCAGTTGGTAGAAAAAGAGGAGCAGGTCTTGGTGGAGGTCATGATGAAAGAGAGCAAACTCTTAATCAACTTCTAGTTGAAATGGATGGATTTGGAGTAAACCAAGGTATAATAATCATGGCAGCAACAAATAGACCAGATATACTTGACCCAGCTTTACTTAGACCAGGAAGATTTGACAGACAAGTTGTTGTTGGTACACCAGATGTAAAAGGTAGAGAGGCTATATTTAAAGTTCACTCAAGAAATAAGCCATTAAGTGATGATGTAAAAATGGATGTCTTAGCTAGAAGAACACCAGGATTTACTCCTGCTGATATAGAGAACTTAATGAATGAAGCTGCAATATTAACAGCTAGAAAAAGAGAAAAGAAAATTAAGATGGAAACTATAGAAGAAGCTATAACAAAGGTTATAGCAGGTGTAGCTAAAAAATCAAAAGTAATAAGTGAGAAAGAAAGAAGACTTACAGCATATCATGAAGGAGGGCATGCAGTTTGTGCTCATGTACTTGAGGAAGTAAGTCCTGTTCATCAAGTTACAATAGTTCCAAGAGGAAGAGCTGGAGGGTTTACAATGCAACTTCCTGTTGAAGATAAGTTTTATGCTACAAAAAATGAAATGAAAGAAAATATTGTAGTTTTACTTGGTGGTAGAGTAGCAGAAGAGTTAGTACTTAAAGATGTATCTACAGGTGCTTCAAATGACTTAGAAAGAGTTACAGCTACTGCAAGAAGTATGGTAACCAAATATGGAATGAGTTCTAAGCTTGGGCCAATGTCATTTGATAGTGATGATGAAGTATTTCTAGGTAATAGTTTTTCAAGCAAGAGAAACTATTCTGAAGAAGTTGCTTTTGAAATAGACCAAGAAACAAAGCGTATAGTTGATGATGCATACGATAAGACAAGAAGTATATTACAAGAAAATATGGATAGATTAGAGTATGTAGCACAAGCTTTACTTATATACGAAACTTTAGATGCAAAGCAATTTGTAAAAGCATTCAATAAAGAATTACCATTAAATGATATTGAAAATGCAATTACAGAGGAAAATTCTCCTAAAGAAATTGAAGAGCAACTTACTATAAAATTAGAAAAAAATGAAGAAGAAAGAAATAATGTTATTGATATAAACAAAAATTTAGAAAATAAATCTGATGAAGATAAATAGTTTTAAAATATTAGTAATTTAAGATTATTATCTATTATGGGTTAAATAATACTAAAACTGAAAGTATAATATTAAATTGATAAGCAAAGTATATTTGCATATGTTAATTTGATTGATACTTTCAGTTTTTTTATTATTTTAAAAATATTTAAGTAAAATATAAAACATATAAATTATCAACATAAAATATAAATCTAACTGTGGGAATAATTAAAAAGGAAATTTAAAATTAATAGTATTAAAGTTGTATTAATAATGTATAATTATTTATTAGAAGAAAATAAGTCATGAAATCATGTCATATTAGAGGTGAAATATGCGAGATAAGATAATAGAGATTATATTAAATAATAAATCTGAATTTATTTCAGGAGAGGAATTATCAAAACAATTAGGGGTGTCACGTGCAGCTATATGGAAACATATGAAAGCCTTAAAAGAAGAGGGATATAATATAGAATCTGTAAATAAAAAAGGATATAGATTAGCAGAAAATCCAACTGATTTGTTGAGTCCACAGAATATTTACTATAAACTAAATACAAAGTTTATTGGAAAGAATATTGAACATCTTGAAACTGTAGATTCAACGAATGAACATGCTAAAAGAATAGCTACAAATAGTGTAGATGGAACTGTAATTTTAAGTGAACATCAAGATATGGGAAAAGGACGATTGGGAAGACGATGGGATTCCAAACCTCATGAAGGAATATGGATGAGTATTATATTAAAACCGGATATGGAACCATTTAAAGCTCCATTTATAACTTTAATAGCAGGAGCAAGTGTAACAAAAGCCTTAAATAATCTAGGAACAAATACATTAATAAAGTGGCCAAATGATGTTATTTTAAATGGAAAAAAAATATGTGGCATATTGACAGAGTTATCTGCTGAAATTGAAAGAACAAATTATGTTGTTCTTGGAATTGGAATAAATGTTAAGATAATGGATTTTGAACCAGAAATAGTTGATAAAGCTACATCATTGTATAAAGAAGGATACAAGTTATCCAGAGTAGATATTGTTAGAAATGTATTGACTGAATTTGAAAAATTATATTTAGATTATAGTGCAAATAATTCCAAAGAGGAAACCTTAAAAATATGTAGAGATTATTCTGCAATTATAGATAAAAATATATATGTATTAAAAAGCAATGATAAGGAACTAGTGAAATGCTTAGACATAAATGAAGAAGGGAATCTGTTAGTTCAAAGCAGTGATGGGAGTGTAAAAGAAATTATTTCAGGTGAAGTTTCTATAAGAGGAGAAAAGGGATATGTATAATAATATTTTGGATATAGAAGGTCTAAAGGTTGGACAGGTTGAGGATAGAGATGGTCTTACTGGATGCACAGTAGTAATATGTGAAGAAGGAGCTACTTGTGGTGTTGATGTAAGAGGTTCTGCTCCAGGGACTAGAGAAACCGATTTATTAGACCCTGTAAATATGGTTCAAAAAGTCCATGCAGTGGTTTTAGCTGGAGGTTCTGCATATGGTCTTGAATCTACTTGTGGTGTAAGTAAATACTTAGAGGAAAAAGGAATTGGCTTTGATGTGGGTGTTGGAAAAGTACCTATAGTTGTGGGGGCGGTTCTATTTGATTTAGGAGTAGGAAATTTTAAATGTAGACCAGATATGCAGATGGGTTATAGAGCTTGTGAAGTTGCAAATGCTGATGTTTTAAATCAAGGAAATTATGGAGCAGGATGTGGAGCCACTGTTGGAAAGATAAGAGGGCAGGAATATGCTATGAAAGGTGGAATAGGTAGCTATTCTATAAAATTAGATAATGGATTAATTGTATCTGCATTGGTTGCTGTAAATGCTCTTGGAGATGTTTATGAAAGTGGTAAGGTTATAGCTGGTGCTTTAAATGATAAAAAGACAGAAACTATTGATACATATAAATTAATGAAACAAGGCGAAGGTAAGGGTGGGTTTAGTATAGATAATACTACGATTGGGATAATTGCAACAAATGCTAAGTTAACCAAGGCTGGATGTAAAAAGATATCTCAAATGGGACATGATGGATATGCTAAAGCTATCTTTCCTATCCATACACCTCATGATGGAGATACAATATTCACAATATCGACAGGAGAAATAGAAACAGATATAACATTAGTAGGTTCATTGGCTGTAGAGGTTGTGGAAAAAAGTATAATAAATGCAGTAAAAAAAGCGGATAGTGTAGAAAATATAATAGCATATAAAGATATAGTAAAAAAACGAGAAATATGATGAAATTAGCATATTTTTCTTGTCAAATTGTTGACAATGGCAACTCATCTTGATAAAATTATTCTTGTTAGAGCGGGCATCCTACAATGGTAGCTTGACTCATAATTAATAAGAAAAAAAGACGAAAAAACTAAAAAAATAAGTAGTCCGGCATCGTAATGAGCTGGAACGGAGGTGTATTTTTTATGATGAACACAAGTGCATCAGTAAGAAAAGTAAATGTAAGAAAGATGACTATAATAGGAGTACTATCAGCTATTTCTATTATGCTATCTATGACTCCATTGGGATTTATTCCAGTTGGACCTACAAAAGCAACTATAATGCATATACCAGTTATTATTGGAGCTATTATGGAGGGACCAATAGTTGGGGGAGTAATAGGATTTATATTTGGGGTATCAAGTCTCTTAAATGCTATAATAAACCCAACAGTAACATATTTTGTTTTTATAAATCCATTAGTTTCAATATTACCAAGAGTTATGATAGGTATATTGGCTTACTATGTATATCAGCTAATAATTAAAGCTACAAATAAGGTATACATATCAGGTTTAATTACAGGAGCAATAGGTTCCATGTTAAATACAGCTGGAGTTTTAGGAATGATATATGTCCTATATGCTGACAAGTATCTTCAGGCAATGGGTAAAAGTGGTTCAGCAGGAAAAGTAATAATGGCTCTTGCTGCAGCAAATGGAGTACCAGAAGCAATAGTAGGGGCTTTAGTAGTAGCTGCCGTTGCCACTGTACTTAAGAAAAGCAAAAAATAGAAAGAAGGTTAATGACATATGCTTCTAGTATTTGATGTTGGAAATACTAATATGGTTTTAGGTATATATAAAGGTGACAAATTAGTTAATTATTGGAGAATTAAAACAGATAGAGAAAAAACATCTGATGAATATGGAATTCTAATAAGTAACCTATTTGATTATGATAATGTGAATATAAATGATATTGATGATGTGATAATATCATCTGTAGTTCCAAATGTTATGCATTCTCTTGAAAACTTTTGTATAAAGTACTGTAAGAAACAACCATTAATAGTAGGTCCAGGCATAAAAACAGGTCTAAATATAAAATATGATAATCCAAAACAAGTTGGAGCAGATAGGATAGTTAATGCTGTAGCAGGTATAGAAAAATATGGAGCACCAAGTATACTTGTTGATTTTGGAACAGCAACTACATTTTGTGCTATCTCTAAAAAAGGTGAATATTTAGGTGGAACAATAGCACCAGGAATAAAAATATCTAGTGAGGCTTTATTTCAGAGTGCGTCTAAATTACCTAGAGTAGAATTAGCTAAGCCAGGTATGACTATTTGTAAGAGCACTGTATCAGCCATGCAATCTGGAATAATTTATGGATATGTTGGTTTAGTTGATAAAATAATAAGTATGATGAAGAAAGAATTGAATTGTGATGATGTTAAGGTTATAGCTACAGGTGGATTAGCTAAACTGATTGCTTCAGAGACAAAAAGTATAGATTATGTAGATGGTTTTTTAACACTAGAAGGATTGAGAATAATATATGAAAAAAACCAAGAATAATTAATATACAGGGAATTGGGTTATATATCCAATTCCCTTTTTATGATAGATTTCTAGATTTGTGTGGTATATTATAATGAGGAAATATGAATTTAAAGTTAAATCAGAAAATAAAGGAAAAATAGGAGAAAAACAATGAAAATAGGAAATTTAGAATTGAAAAATAAAGTTTTTCTATCGCCTATGGCAGGGGTAACAGACCTACCATTTAGATTGATTTGTAAAGAACAAGACTGTGGACTTTTATATACAGAAATGATAAATGGTAAGGCACTTTGCTATGATGATGAAAATACTAAAAAAATGCTTAAGATAGAAGAGGAAGAACATCCTGTAGCAGTTCAGATATTTGGTTCAGAACCAGATTTTATGGGAAGAGCAGCAGAGATAATGAATGATTATTCAAATGAAATTCTAGATATAAATATGGGATGTCCAGCTCCAAAGGTAGTTAAAAATGGAGATGGTTCAGCACTTATGAAAAATCCTAAGCTTGCAGAGAAGGTATTGAATGCAGTAGTGAAGAATTCAAAAAAGCCAGTAACTTTAAAGATAAGAAAAGGATGGGACGACAATAGTGTAAATTCTGTTGAAATAGCAAAAATAGCAGAAGCTTGTGGAATAAGTGCTTTAGCAATACATGGAAGAACAAGAGAACAATTTTATACAGGTAAAGCAGATTGGGATATAATTGCAGAAATTAAGAAAAACTTAAACATACCAGTTATAGGAAATGGCGATGTATTTACAGTCGAAGATTCAATAAATATGTTAGACAAAACTGGTTGTGATGCTATAATGATAGGTAGGGGTGCTCAAGGTAACCCATGGATATTTAAAAGAATAAACCATTATATGAATACAGGCGAGATTTTGCCAGAGCCAACTCTTAACGAAAAAATAAGTACTGCCATTAAACATTTAAAGCTTGCAGTAGAAGAACATGGAGAGTATGTAGCTGTAAGGGAAATGAGAAAACACATCGCTTGGTATTTAAAAGGTCTTAGAAACTCTGCAAAATTAAGGGATGAAATTAACAAAATAGAAGACTATCAAGAAGTTGTGTCGAAATTGGAGTACTATATGGAAGACTCCTTGACATAAAAATAATAGTGACTTATAATATAGCGCATAAATTAAAAAAAGATTATAAAATTTTTAAAATATAATTAGGAAAATTCCTAAGAAATTTGTGAAGGAGTTGTATTTATAATGGAAGAAAATAAAGAGTTTTTATTGACACAAGAGGGATATGATAAATTAGAAGAAGAATTAGAAAACTTAAAGGTTGTAAAGAGAAAAGAAGTTGCAGAGAGAATAAAGGTTGCTATATCTTTTGGTGATTTATCTGAAAATGCTGAGTATGATGAAGCTAAAAAGGAACAAGCACAAGTTGAAGAAAGAATTCTAAAATTAGAAAATATGGTTAGAAAAGCTGTTATCATAGATGAAAGCAAAATAGACCTTAATGTTGTTACAATAGGATCAATAGTTAAAGTTAAGGATTTAGAATTTGATGAAGAGGTTGAATATACTATAGTTGGTTCGACAGAAGCAGACCCATATGATGGTAAAATATCAAACGAATCTCCTGTAGGAAAAGCACTTTTAGGTAGAGCTGTCAAAGAAGTTGTAGAAGTGCAAGTTCCTGATGGAGTTGCTAAGTTTGAAATATTAGAAATAAGAAGATAATCTGGAGGAAAAAAATGAAAAATAATCAACAAAGCAATGAAGAAGCTCAAATTCAGGAAGACCTTAGTGAAGTACTTCAAGTAAGAAGAGATAAACTAAAAAAATTACAAGAAACAGGTAGAGACCCTTTTAAAGAAAGTAGATATGATAGAACTCATTATTCTATGGAGATAAAAGACAACTTTGATTCTCTTGAAGGTAAAACTACAAAAATAGCAGGACGTATAATGAGCAAGAGAATACAAGGTAAAGCTGGATTTATAGATATTCAAGACCAAGAGGGAAGAATTCAATCTTATGTAAGATTAGATGCTATAGGAGAGGAAGAATATAGTGTATTTTCGACGTATGATATTGGAGATATAGTTGGAATTGAAGGAGAAATATTTAAAACTAAAAAGGGAGAAATATCTGTAAAGGCTAAATCTGTAGTATTGCTATGTAAATCTTTACAAGTTCTACCAGAAAAATATCATGGATTAAAAGACCAAGAATTAAGATATAGACAAAGATATGTTGACCTAATAGTAAATCCAGAAGTAAAAAATGCTTTTTTAATTAGAACAAAAGCATTAAAAGCATTAAGAGCATACTTAGATGATAGAGGATTTTTAGAAGTTGAAACTCCAATATTAAATACTATAGCAGGTGGAGCAAATGCTAGACCGTTCATAACTAATCATAATACTTTACATATACCAATGTATTTAAGAATAGCAAATGAATTATATCTAAAGAGACTTATTGTTGGTGGATTTGATAAAGTTTATGAAATGGGAAGAATGTTTAGAAATGAAGGTATGGACTTAAAACATAATCCTGAATATACTGCAATAGAACTATATCAAGCATATGCAGATTATACTGATATGATGGAAATAACAGAAAATGTTATTGCACATATGGCGGAAGTTGCTACAGGAAGTATGATAATTAACTATCAAGGAACAGAAATAAACTTTACACCACCTTGGAAGAGAATGAGTATGGAAGATTGTGTTAAAGAGTATTCTGGCGTAGATTTTTCTACTATAAACACAGATGAAGAAGCATTAGAAGTTGCTAGAGAAAAAGGTATAGAGATAAAACCTGGAATGAGAAGAGGAGAAGTAATAAATGCTTTCTTTGAAGAATTTGGAGAAGATAAATTAATCCAACCAACATTTATAACTCATCATCCAGTTGAAGTATCTCCATTGTCTAAGAGAAATGTTGAAGACCCAAGAAAAACTGATAGATTTGAGGCATTTGCTAATAAGTGGGAGTTAGCTAATGCATTCTCTGAACTTAATGACCCGATTGACCAAAAAGGAAGATTCGTAGACCAATTAAGAAAAAGAGAATTAGGTGATGATGAAGCTTTTGAAATGGATGAAGACTTCTTAAAAGCATTAGAGGTAGGTCTACCTCCTACAGGAGGATTAGGAATAGGTATAGATAGAGTAATTATGTTATTAACTAATTCTCCATCTATAAGAGATGTATTATTATTCCCTACTATGAAACCTATTGATAACAATTCAAATAAAGAAGAAGAGAACTAAAAAATATTAGCATTCTACTAAGTTTTAAATAAAGTGTAACTATTAAATTAGCAATAAATAGCTTTATTTTATTTAAAATGTCAATGTAGAATGCTTTTTATATGTTTCAAAGAGACTCTCATATATTTAATTTATAAATTACCAACAAACGTTAGAAATTGATATTAGTTTTTGTTGATTGAGACTTTATATTTAGAAAATATGATTGAAAGTAATTTATTATGAAAATATATAGAATAATTTTTGAGAAGGTAAAAGGAATAATTTCTGAGAATACTATATATAAAAAATTATTGGGGGAATGTCTGATGTTTCAAGTGATTAATTTTTTATGCTTATTTTGTGTTGGATTTTTGGTTCTTGATGTTATGATATATTTTTGTAAGGATGCAATGGATATTTTTGAAAGTACAACTAAAGTTAATAAAGTTAAGAGTATAAATGTTTGGGCAGATAGAGTAAGAGCCAATTCATATTCTTATGAAAATAAAATTGCAAAATAGGGAAAGTTATATATGCATGTATTGTCTGTAATATCAAGGGTTATATCTATTAGTTTTAGTTAAGTTTATTAAAAAAAACAAAGAGTTATAACCTTTTTTAAAATAAAAAACAAAAAAAGTATTGACGAATTATTTTTAAGATGATATAGTATTACTTGTCCTTAAGAAAAGGGCAAACATAAAAAATGAACTTTGAAAATTAAACAGTAGGTTAATTTATAAACAAGAAACAAACCATAAAGCCAGATATTTTGATAACAATAGTATCTGAGCCTGATAAACTTTTATTTGAGAGTTTGATCCTGGCTCA